>CADBME010000280.1 GCA_902795715.1 uncultured Lachnospiraceae bacterium
AAATTCCCTGTTGTTATGCGGACAGGCCGGTGCAGGGAAAACCCATTTGGGAACGGCATGCAGTATTAAGCTGATCGATCAGGGGACGCCTGTGATTTATATGGGATATCGCGATGGAATTACCGCATTGAAAGGAAAAATAATTGATGCGGCGGCATATTCGGCTGACATGAGGCGGTATAAAAATGCGCAGGTCCTTTTTATTGACGATTTCTTAAAAGGCAGGACAACAGAGTCGGATGTCAATATTGTCTATGAAATAGTAAATTACAGATATAACAACAATCTGCCAGTCATTATCAGCACAGAGAAGAAGCCTGGTGAGCTAATTGAATTCGATGAAGCAATAGCGAGCCGTCTTCTTGAGATGTGTTATAGCCATATTATCATCTTTTCCGGGGAAGAATTAAATTATCGCCTTTATAAAGGGGGTGTTGCTTAATGGCTGCATACAAAGATAAATGGAATGGACCAAACACCGGTACTTGGCGGGTTGCCTGCTATTACATAGACTGGAAAGGAGTCCGCAGGAAGCATGACAAGCGGGGCTTTAAGACAAAAAAAGAAGCTAAGGCGTATGAGCGGGAGTTTCTGGCGAAACAAACAAAGGATCTCAATATGGGCTTCGGTACATTCATCGATATTTATATGTCTGACGTCGGTCCGCAATTGAAGCAGAGTACGGTCGCAAATAAAGAGAATATCATTGGGACACATATACGACCCTATTTTGAAAAGAAGAACCTCTCTGACATAACCTCTACAGATATTCTTCAGTGGCAGAACTCTTTACTGGCAATGCGGGATGATCAGGGAAAAGGTTATTCCCAGACGTATCTCAGAACGATTCAGAATCAGCTGAGCGCAATATTCAATCATGCCGTTAAGTATTATGACCTTCCTAAAAACCCATGCATTGCTACGAAGAAAATGGGGAAATCAAAGACGAAAGAAATGCTGTTTTGGACTAAAGAAGAATATTTAAAATTTTCAGAAGTGATGAAAGAGAAACCCGTATCGTATTATGCTTTCCAGATTCTTTATTGGACCGGTATTCGGTGCGGCGAGCTTTTGGCTTTGACTAAGGAAGACTTTGATTTTGAGAAACGCACCCTTCGGATTAATAAAAATTACCAGGTCGTCAAGGGAGAAGCACTTGTCACAACCCCGAAGACTGAAAAAAGCAATCGTGTGATAGATCTTCCGCAGTTTTTATGCGAGGAGATGCAGGATTATATTGATTCACTTTACAAAGTCGATAACAGCAGCAGAATTTTCGCTATTACTAAGAGTTATCTGCATCATGAAATGGACCGCGGAGCAAAGGCTGCCGGTGTCAAACGGATCAGGATTCATGACCTCAGACATTCCAGCTGCGCATTATTGATAGAGTTAGGGTATTCGCCGGTTCAGATTGCTCAAAGACTCGGTCATGAGAGCATAACCATAACTGAGCGCTATTCACATTTATATCCTTCAGTTCAGAGACAGATGGCTGAAAAACTCGATAAAGCATTCAAGGAGGAAAACCCGGATGATTGAAGGAAGGCTTGAATACAGTGAGGTAAATGACAGATACAGGGTACTGAATGATGATATATGGGAATTTGAAGGGCTCCACTGCGGAGAAACGCTGGAAGTATTTGTTGACGGAGAATGGATCAGTTCCCGAATCGAGATGGCCTGGGATAAGGAGGGCAGCCATTGGTATCTTGTTAACACACCGTTTTGGGGAAATCTGAAAAACGTACGAGTGAGGTATTGAAAATGGATAAAATATTCCGCCGCGGGACGCAGTCTAAAGGTCATCAAAAAAAGAAAAAGAACGAGAAGAACAGAATCAGAAATACAATTATTAATTTCCGTGTCACTCCGGAAGAAAAGGAACTCATAGACGCCCGGATAGAAGTGACAGGATTGACTAAAGCTGACTTTTTTATTGAGAGCTGTCTTCACCAGTCTCTTCATGTAAACGGGAATATAAAATCTTTCACAATCATAAAAAAGAAACTGGAAGAGATAGCGGCAGTCATTAAGCAAGACCCAAGACTCGAGAATATGGATCCGGTACATGCGGAATCCCTGAGAACAATTCTTGAGATATTACAGACGATGTTTGGAAAGGAATGAGAATATGGCAGCAAGATCATTAGAAGAAAGAATTGCGGAAAATCTGAAGAAGCAGGAAGAGTTAAGGGCACAGGAAAAAGCGTTGAAAAAGAGACAGTCAGAAGCTGAGCGTAAGGCACGCACCAAAAGGTTGGTTGAGATGGGCGGAATTGTTTCACACGTTCTGGGCAGGGATCTGACAGATGATGACAAAATTAAATTTCTCAAATTCCTTGAAATGCAGGAGCGGAACGGAAAGTATTTTTCCCGGGCCATGAATGCAGAGCTTGTCAAAAAGGAAAATACCGCAGAATGAGAAGTGTAGTTTTAAGTCCCTTAATTCATTAAGGGCGCACTTATATGTGG
>CADBME010000281.1 GCA_902795715.1 uncultured Lachnospiraceae bacterium
GAGGGAGCAGGTAAGTATATGTGTGGTTATAAGACCGTAGTAGGTATGGTAAACGGAATGCTGGAAGAGTTAAAGATCACAGTTCCTGTGGCACTGCATCTGGACCATGGCAGCTATGAAGGAGCGAAAGCATGTATCGAGGCAGGATTTTCCTCTGTTATGTTTGACGGATCTCATTATGCGATCGAGGAAAATGTAGAACAGACCAAAGAGTTAGTTGGTATCTGTAAGGAGAAAGGAATTTCCCTGGAGGCAGAAGTTGTAGCCATCGGCGGCGAAGCAGACGGTGTGATCGGTGCCGGAGAGCGTGCAGATCCAAAAGAATGTAAAATGGTAGCCGATCTGGGCGTTACCATGCTGGCAGCCGGTATTGGAAATATCCATGGTAAGTATCCGGCAAACTGGGCAGGACTTAGTTTTGAAACACTGGATGCCATCCAGAAAGAAACAGGCGAGATGCCGCTGGTTCTTCACGGTGGTACCGGAATCCCGGCAGATATGATCAAAAAGGCTATCACATTGGGCGTTTCCAAGATCAATGTAAATACAGAGTGCCAGCTTGTATTCGCTGAGAAGACAAGAGAGTATATCGAAGCCGGAAAAGATAAGCAGGGCAAGGGATTTGATCCCCGTAAACTTCTCGCTCCCGGAGCAGCTGCCATCAAGGCTAAAGTAAAAGAGAAGATGGAAGTCTTCGGTTCAATCGATAAGGCATGAGCCTGATTACGGAAGTGTTCGAAGAAGTTTTTCTTTCTTTGATAAGATAAGACCCAAAAAGGGGCCGTCGCATGATATGCGGCGGCCTCTGTTACGTACAGGCACTCCCTGCTTTGATTTCATGATCGCCAGGGGTTCGCCTCTATTGCACAAGGCCTGCCCGCCTAAGAGACCGGGCCAGGGCAGGCCCCAGAATTACACTGAAAATAATTTTAACCAGATCTCCCGGTATATAGGGGATCACACCCATCATCATGGCCTGAGGAAAGGAGAGACCGGCCTGGAAGGCCAGCCAGACTGTCCCGGGAAGATAAAGCAGAAAGGCGGTTGCCATAGCAAGAAGGACTACTTGCAGCAGGGGCTGCCTGACATATTGGAAGATCAATCCTGCTCCCATGGCAAGGGGAAGAAAACCCAGCAGATACCCGCCGGTCGGCCCGATCAGCTTTCCGATTCCTGAACCATATGCAGAAAAGACCGGAAGGCCGGCTGCACCCAGCAGAAGATAAAGGAGACAGCTGACTGCCGCATATTTCCAGCCCAGCAGACAGGCGCTAATCAATATGACCAGGTTGGTTAGAGTGATAGGAACCGGGCTGATGGGAATCGGTATGGAAAGAGGTGCCAGTAAACAGGTGATGGCGGTCATGGCGGCAATAAAAACCATATTTCGGGTCGTCAGTCCCGGTCGGCTTCTGTCAGCCAGGGAAGATTGTGATGTTGACATGGACTCATTCCTCCTTGAAGAAAAAAATGGAAACCATGTATAATGGTTTCATGGCATCCCCAGAATACAAAAAAAGAAGAAGATTGTCAACTTTAATTTGAGATTAGGTTGACAATTTTGATTTGTGTAAAAAGGACCGGTATGACGGGAGTTTTTTAGCGGAATATCATTGACGGGGAGAGTGAATTCTGCTATTTTATCATAGCAGCCTAAGAAGGATGTTCATGAAGAAGATGGAAAGAACCGGACCGGTTTCAGACCGGTATGGGTATCAGTATAAAAAAGGTGGTGTAACCGATGAAGGATCGGATGACGGAGTATCGTCTGGAAGAGCTGGCCTGCCCCAAGTGCGGACACAAGCACATGTTGAGAAAGTACCAGCGTATCAATGTGACGGAAAAACATCGTCTGAAAGAAGATATTTTGAAAAACAGACTCTATGCATTCACTTGTGAGGAGTGTTCTTTTACCGCGCCGCTAACCTATGAGAGTCTCTATCTGGACAGCAGGAAGAAACTTTCCATTTATATGGCCCCTGAGATGTCCCGGGAGCTGGAGGAAGAACTTGACACTCTGAATGGAGAGTTGAAAGGCCACAAAAGAATTGTGGATAATCTCAATGACCTTAAGGAGAAAATTCTCATTTCCGATATGCAGTTTGACGATCGTGTGATCGAGATCATCAAGGTTATGTACCTGGCTCAGCTCAAAGAGGAGATGAAAGAGGATACCATGCTCAATATTCTCTTCGATTACTATGGAAATGATCCCTGTTTCCTGGTCTTCTTCGAAAAAAAAGGAATCGGCAGAATGCCTCTGAATCTCGATTACTACAGGGGAATATCAGCCCAGTTTGAGAAGAAGATCAGAGAACACTCCACAGACACTTTCATGAAAGTGGATATGGAATGGGCCAGAAAAATGATGTTTGAGAAAAATTAAAAAATTCTTGCATCGAAGTATTGTTTGTGCTATACTGTTATGGCTGTTTGAAAAATGTATCAGTTATTTCGGCTGATAATTCGAATAAAAATCATTAGAAGAGGTGAACAAAGATGCGTGAAGGAATCCATCCCAAGTACTATCAGGCAAAAGTTGTATGTAACTGTGGCAACGAGTTCGTTACCGGTTCTACGAAAGAAGATATCCATGTGGAGATTTGCTCTAAGTGTCATTCTTTCTATACGGGTACTCAGAAGGCTGCAAAAGCCCGCGGACGTATTGATAAGTTCAATCGTAAATACGGCATGGCTTCAAATTAGCAACCGAAAGGTTTTTAAGGAAGACGGTACAGTGTGGTCCGGTGGGAGATATCCCCGGACCATGTTGTGCCGTCTTTCGCTTTACAAAATTTTTGGTGGATTTCAGGGCAGCTTATCGGCCGGAAGTTCACCTGCCAGTCAGGAGGAGTTTGTTTGAAAAAGACCAGTATTGGCGGCCAGGCGGTGATGGAAGGCATCATGATGAAAAATATGGACAAGTATGCCGTGGCCGTTCGAAAACCGAATCATGAAATTGAAGTAAAAAAAGGAGCCTATGTCAGCTTATCCGAGCGGTATCCTGTATGGAGGCTGCCTGTTTTGAGAGGGGTGGCAGCCTTTGGCGAATCCCTCTATATCGGTATGAAAACCCTGAGTGACTCTGCTGAGTTTATCGAAGAAGAACCGGGTGAACCAGGAAAGGTCGAGATTTTTTTGACAAAGATTTTCGGGGACAGACTTGAGAGTGTGATCATGGGAGCTACCATGGCTTTATCCGTTATTCTGGCGGTGGGAATCTTTATGGTTTTCCCCTTTTTCCTGTCTCATCTGATGCGGAGTTTTATCCCATCCTACAGCATTCGAACCCTGATTGAAGGGGTAATCCGGGTTCTCATTTTCTTCCTGTATCTCATCCTGATAACCAGGATGGATGAGATCAACAGGGTCTTTATGTATCATGGGGCGGAGCATAAGACCATCAATTGTCTTGAACATGGGGAGGACCTTACCCCTGATAATATCATGAAGCATTCCCGGCTCCACAAGAGATGCGGCACCAGCTTTTTGCTGATTGTCATGATCGTCAGTATTGTTGTTTTTATGTTCATTCGTGCGGATTCCCTGCTGTGGCGTATCCTGCTGCGGATTCTTCTCGTACCCCTGGTAGCCGGGATTGCCTATGAATTTATACGGCTTGCCGGGAGAAGCGAAGGAGGAATCATGGATTTGCTGAGCAGACCGGGCATGTGCCTGCAGTATTTTACCACACGGGAACCCGACAGGGAAATGGTTGAGGTTGCCGTTGCCGCAGTGGAAGGTGTCTTTGACTGGAGAGCCTACTTAGAGGCCATGCGCAATGGAGAACTGGAAGATTGACCCGGAAAACTTATCCGGATAAGAGAAAGATGATTCAATGACTATCGGAGAGATTCGAAAATCCATACGGGATCGGCTGCAGGCCGCCGGAATCGAGTCTGCAGATTATGAAACCGGCATCTTAATGGAAAAATATTTACATATTTCAAGGGAAGAGTTTCTTCTTGAACCGGAAAAGGAGATCAGGGAAAAAGGGGTAAGAGAAGTTTTTGCCGCGGCCGAACGGAGAGCAGGGAGGATTCCCCTCCAGCAGATTACGGGGGAAGCGCCTTTTATGGGATTTACCTTCTCTGTCAATGAACATGTTCTGATCCCCCGGATGGATACCGAGTGCCTTGTAGAGGAGGCAGTCCGGGAAATCAGGGAAACCCATACAGACCCTGTTCGGGTACTTGACCTGTGTACAGGCAGTGGATGCATCGGAATCAGCGTCGCTCTGCTCTGTCCGGGGACGGAAGTAGTTCTTTCCGACCTGTCAGACCAGGCTCTTGCCGTCGCACGCCGGAATGCGGACAGACTGGGAGCTGTGGTTGAGCTTGTCCGGGGGGATCTCTTCGAATCGGTAGAAGGCAGGTTTGATTACATCCTTTCCAATCCACCCTACATTCCATCCGGCGACATTAGCGGACTTATGCCGGAGGTCCGTGACCATGAACCCATGCTTGCTTTGGATGGTCAGGCCGATGGACTGGCTTTTTACCGGAAGATTATTGGCCGGTGCAGCCGGTATCTGAAGACAGGGGGAAGAATCCTCTTTGAAATCGGAGCCTGGCAGGGAAAGGATGTGGAGAAACTTCTGACGGATGCAGGATTTTCAAATGTAAAGACCTTAAAAGACCTGGCCGGATTTGACCGGGTTGTCAGGGCGGACCTGGGGAAAGGTCAATATAGTGATTAAGAATTCAGCTTATATAAACTTATGCATAAGGGAGGTAAAAAATGTTTGATAAACTGGAAGATCTGGTCGCAAGACTTCAGGCTGTGATGGAGGAGCTGAGCGATCCGGATGTAGTAAACGATCAGGAGAAGTTTCGCAGCCTGATGAAAGAACAGAATGACCTGACTCCCATCGTCGAAAAGTACAATGAGTATAAGCAAGCTCAGCAGACCATCGAGGAGAGCCTGGAACTGCTTGAAGAAGAAAATGATGAGGAGATGAGAGAGATGCTCAAAGAGGAGCTGTCGGAAGCCAAGATGCAGGTTTCTGCCTGTGAGAATGAGCTGAAGATTCTTCTCCTTCCCAAGGATCCCAACGATGATAAAAACGTAATCGTGGAGATCCGCGCCGGAGCCGGCGGGGATGAGGCCGCCCTCTTTGCAGCGGAGATCTATCGCATGTATAAATCTTACGCAGAATCGAGAAGATGGAAGACGGAATTCATCGATGTGAATGAAAATGGTCTGGGCAGTTTTAAGGAGGTATCCTTTATGATCACCGGTCAGGGAGCCTATTCCCGTCTCAAGTATGAGAGCGGGGTCCACCGTGTTCAGCGTATTCCGGCGACAGAATCCGGAGGAAGAATCCACACATCCACTGTAACCGTGGCCATCATGCCGGAAGCGGAAGAAGTGGATGTTCAGCTTGACATGAACGATTGCCGCTTTGACGTATTCCGTGCTTCCGGGAATGGCGGCCAGTGTGTAAATACCACAGACTCTGCTGTCCGTCTTACCCATATCCCAACCGGGATCGTCATATCCTGCCAGGATGAAAAATCACAGCTTAAAAATAAAGACAAAGCCATCAAGGTCCTCAGGGCCCGCCTCTATGAGCTCGAAAGAGAGAAAGCCCACGATGCGGAGGCAGAGCTCAGAAAGAGCCAGATTGGAACCGGAGACCGGGCTGAAAAGATCAGGACTTACAACTTTCCTCAGGGCAGAGTGACAGATCATCGGATTAAGCTGACCCTGCACCGGCTGGAGAATATCCTGAACGGAGATCTGGATGAGATTATAGACAGTCTGACTGCAGCAGATCAGGCCGCCAAGCTCAGCCGTCTTCAGGAGCTTTCCGCCTGAAAAAAACGATTTCGGAGAAAAAAAGCAATGAAGGAATGGATGAAAAATGTTCGAAAAGTTGTCCCCTACACACCGGGTGAGCAGCCGAAAGATAAGAACATTATCAAATTAAATACTAATGAAAACCCTTATCCTCCCTCTCCCAGGGTAGAGGAACTTTGCAGGAAGATCGAGAATCTTCGTCTGTATCCGGATCCGGCTGCTTCCGGGCTGGTTGAGTCTATTGCCGCCTATAAAGGGCTTGATCAGGACCAGGTTTTTGTCGGTGTCGGATCAGATGACGTACTGGCCATTGCCTTTTTAACCTTTTTCAACAGTGACAGCCCCATTTTGTTTCCGGATATCACCTATTCCTTCTATGACGTCTGGGCCGGACTGTTCGGAATTCCCTATGAGACCCGGCCTCTGGATGAGGATTTTAAGATCCGGAAAGAAGATTATCAGGGGAAATGCGGAGGAATCATTTTTCCCAATCCCAATGCACCGACCGGTATCCTTATGTCCCTTGACCAGGTGGAGGAAATCGTGTCAGCCAACCGGGACGTGGTCGTGATCCTTGACGAAGCCTATATTGATTTCGGGGGAGAGTCGGCTCTGCCTTTGATTGACCGCTATGATAACCTTCTGATCGTCCAGACTTTTTCCAAGTCAAGATCCCTGGCCGGTCTGCGTATCGGTTATGCCATGGGATCTCCGGCTTTAATCAAGGCCATGTCTGATGTGAAATACTCTTTCAATTCTTACACCATGAACCAGCCCTCCATTCTTCTTGGCAAGGCATCTGTCGAGGATGAGGATTACTTTCGCCGGACCCGGGACCGGATCATTTCTACAAGGGACTGGTTCGGAGAGGAACTCGGGAAACTCGGATTTCACTTTCCGGAATCCAAAGCCAATTTTATCTTTGCATCCCATGAGACCATCCCTGCAAAAGCAATTTTTACTGCGGCCAGAAAGGAAGGAATATACCTGAGATATTTTGAAAAACCCCGCATCGACAATTATCTGCGTATCACCATCGGAAAAGATGAAGATATGAGGAAATTGTTACAATTTCTGAAAACTTTTATTGAAAATGCAAAATAGACGTAGCGCTTTTGTGAGTTTTCATGTAGAATAGTGATAAAGAAATGTATAACCATTAACATAGATCAGGGGATTAGCTGAATAAAGCAGGAGGAAAAGATCATGAAAAAGATTCTGTTTGCAGCATCAGAATGTGTTCCGTTTATGAAAACCGGTGGTCTGGCAGACGTAGTCGGGGCGCTTCCAAAGGAATTTGATAAGAATGAATGGGATGTCAGGGTCGTAATGCCCAACTACGTAGGAATTCCTGACAAGTATCGTAATAATTTTGAATATGTGACGCATTTTTACATGGGTGTCGGGCCTGCTATACCTAATGCTCACGTGGGAATCATGCAGTATGAGCTGAACGGTGTGACTTATTATTTTATCGATAATCTGGATTACTTCGGCGCAGAGAAACCCTATGCGGATACCAGAACAGACGTGGAAAAGTTCAGTTTCTTCTGCAAGGCTGTTCTGGCCATTCTTCCCCATGTGGATTTCCGGCCGGATCTTATTCATTGTCATGACTGGCAGACAGGACTTATTCCGGTCTATCTGAAAAATGAGTTTCAGGGTGATCCCTTCTTCTGGGGAATCAAAACCATGATGACCATTCATAATCTCAGATTCCAGGGAGTATGGGATATTAAGACCATGAAGGCCATTACGGGACTGCAGGACTATCTCTTTACACCGGATAAGCTGGAGTTCAAGAAAGATGCCAATATGCTCAAAGGAGGCATCGTCTATTCCGATTTCATCACAACAGTCAGTGAAACCTATGCCGGAGAGATTCAGACAGCCTATTACGGTGAGGGACTGGATGGTCTCCTGACTGCCAGAAATCAGAGCCTGTTCGGTATAGTAAATGGTATCGATTACACCCTCTATGACCCGGCTGATGACAAGGCCATATATAAAAATTACACAAAGAAAAACTGGAAGAAGGGTAAGGCGGCTAACAAGGTTGCCCTACAGGAGCAGCTGGGTCTTGAAGTGAACCCTGACCGCTATATGATCGGCCTGATTTCCAGACTGACAGACCAGAAGGGTCTCGATCTGGTGCGCTATGCCATGGATCGTCTGATTGACGAGTTTACACAGATTGTTGTAATCGGAACAGGAGATCCTCAGTACGAAGATCTCTTCCGCTGGTATGCAGGAGCCTGTCCCGGAAAAGTTTCGGCCAATATCCTCTACTCGGATGAGCTGGCCCACAGACTCTATGCGGCAGCTGATTCCTTCCTCATGCCTTCCCTGTTCGAGCCTTGCGGACTGACACAGATTATTGCTTTCCATTACGGAACCGTGCCAATCGTTCGTGAGACAGGAGGACTGAAAGATACGGTTATTCCGCTGAACGAATATGAAAACACCGGAGACGGATTCTCCTTTGCCAATTATAACGGTGACGAGCTGATCAATACGATCAACTACAGCAAGAAGATATTCTTCGAACAGCCTGAACTCTGGGGAGATATGGTGGAAAGAGGCATGGACAAAGACCTGTCCTGGAGTGTATCCAAGAAGAAATACGAGGAACTCTACAATACTCTGATCGGACGCTAATCCTTTTGTATAAAGCTGTCTTTTTCATTTGACATTATGAAAAGCTGTGGTATAATTGCATTTGACATTGCTAAATCGCAGATGAGGAAGGCAGTTCATATTCCGGTTCTTACAGAGAAGGACGTCACCGGCTGAAAGCGTCCCAAGGACCTGTGTTCTGTTACCACCTCGGAGAGGTCCTTAATCGGATCCGGCCGACACCGTTATCGTCAATGAAGCTGATCCCCGGCCGCACTTTGATCCGGCACAGAGGGATAAGCAGGGTGGAACCGCGAAATGATCGTCCCTGCTCCATGATTATTCATGGAGCAGGTTTTTTTATTTTA
>CADBME010000282.1 GCA_902795715.1 uncultured Lachnospiraceae bacterium
CAGAGGCAGAACCAGCATAAGGATGCTTGTGATCAGGATGCAGACGGCAACCTGAATGTTGATGATTATCTTTTTCATAGCGGTATCCTCCAATACTCTTCCAGGGTAGTTTAAGGTTTTAAAGATTCTTTATTCTTTCTTTTCTTGTGAATCCAGATGATAAATGTGATCCATCCCTTCAGCCACTTCTTTCAGGGTAGAAATACGGCGGCCGGGATTAAGTTCAAGTCCGGCAAGAACAAGCCTCTTCCATTCAGCATCCGCTTCCCCCGATCCTCTTTCGGGAAAAACAGGACGTCCATCCTCTGACAGGCTTATGCGGGCAAGTCCTGTAATGGCCTTGAAAAGGATGGCACAGATGCTGTAAACCGAGCAGGCTTCAGGATCACTGATCAATGAACTGCTGATGTATTCCGGCGCAGCATAATCCGGATCAAGATATTTCTGCTTCAGATCCGGGGGAATGATACCCATAGCCGGTATGGATCCTGCCGTCAGCAGGCGGATATTTCCACTCGCAGAGATAAAAATCCGATCCGGCGATACATATCCGAACTCATATCCATGATCATGAAGATCCTGTAGTATATCCATCACAGGACGGATATACTTGTAAATACCGGAAAAAGTCCATTGCTGCTTTGCTTCCAGGAGAATGCTCAGGGGATTTCCCAAAGGACCCTCTATGACAAAGAACACATTTTCATATTCATTGATGATCTCATGGACAGGAATCAGTCCCCTGATATCCGGACTCTCCTGATAAGGTATATATCTTTCCCTTTTCAGGCAGTAAATATGTATGGAATCCCTGGCCAAGCTTTCCTTCTTTTCCGGGTCAGAAGGGTCTCCTTCCTGTTTATCATATGGAAATCTGATACCATTATACATCATGCCGCCTGAAATCTGTAAAGGTTTGTTGACAAGCATATATCTGTTCCGGATCAGGGTTCCGGGAGGCAAAAGACAGCTGGCATAGGAGACTGCATTTTTGGAACCCATCATAATAGCCTGGTCTCTGCTTCCCAGGTAAAGAATAGTTCCCTCCGGAATATGGACCGTACGGTCTCCGGGAAGAAAAGCTCCGCCTTCAAGCATGGTTCCCCCGTCCGACAGATCTCTGACACCAAACAGACGATTTACCGGATCAAAAAAAGCATAGGCATGAAGGGGATGGATTCCCTGTCCTCGAAGGATCAGATGGCAGGCTTCCTCATCGCTCCCTATGTATAAGCTCTGATCGATGGTACAGGGTATGACCGTTCCCTTTTTATCTCCCTTCAATACGTGGATCAGGCTGAAATCTCTTTGATTCTGATTCATGTGAAGTATCCCCCATCACTTATTCTATCCATAGCAAAGGACATAGAAATCCCTCCTGTGTCCGTCTGCTATAGAGGAGGTTAATGATCAGTAAACGGACTCATCATCTGACTCATCATCGTAGTAATCATCATCCTCATAGTCTCCATCATCTTCGTATTCATCCTGATTGATATCCTCTTCCCTGTAAACCTCCTTGCCGGAATCCTCCAGATACTCCATTCCCTCCACCTTGCTGACATGGTTGGAGTCGTTGGAATGTTTGTAAATAGGACCGACTTTCCGGTTGTCCTGAATACGCAGCTCGAAAGTGTTATACTCTGTCAGTCGCTCATAGACCTTAAAAGAAGAAGAATCGGAACGGGTCTGGGCCTTGTAGGAATCGCCGTTATCTGTGCTGTATACAATATACTTGTCTCCATTATACTCTTCTTCGGAAAAGTTCTTATTGGATCCCGAATTGTAATAAGATTTCTCCTTTTCGCTGTCCATGATCGATGATCTCTCCCTGTCACGGACTATATAGTAGGAGAAGGTGGTGGTTATCTTTACATGGCCGCCTTTATCCTCAATAGTGATTTCCGTCCCGGATGCGTCCGTGATCTGTTCGTTGTAGACATTGGACAGGCCGGGAAGGCCGCTGTAATCATCATAGGCCTGAGATCCCTTCTCCAGGTAATCCTTCATCTGATTAAAGACACGTGAATCTTCACCGCAGTCATTGTTGAAGGCATCAACGAAGTCTTTCATGAAAGCCTGAGCAGCCTTCTGGATCATTTTTTCGGGATTGGTTCCCTGCTGGGCCGTAAAGCCCCTGGTTCCGTCACGATTTCTCACATGTAGAATATAAAGACGGTTTTTCTTGTAATTGTCCGGTTTGCCGGGAGAAAAGGTCAGCTGGTATTTGGCCTCGTCCCCATCCACGATCAGGTCAGATACGGTGACATTGTCGATATACTTTTGTTTGCCATCTTCGCCAATCTGCTCCATCAGGCTGAAATGGCTGTCGGACATTTGATTCCCGTCCACCGTATAAGTATCTGTATCCACCGTGAAATCTAGGGTTTGCGGCATGAATTCATCCTCGACAAGGATAGCCTTGGCCGAATAGTTGGATGGATCCTCCTCATTGTTCATAATATTTTTTTCCAGATCGGAATAGCCTTCGATATCTGCTTTGGCAGCCTTATAGTTCCTCTCGTCCTTGTGGGTTCCGTAGTCGGTGACGTATTGATTTAATTTGTCTTCCTCCCCCTCAATGAGGAACTCTTTATTGTACTGGTCTTTGGCTTTGTCAAATGACTTGTCCAGTTCTTCCTCCTGGCCTTTGGCAAGCCGGTCATCGTAGCTTGTGAACTCATCCTTGACCGATTTCAGATCAGTGATTTTCTGTTCATAGCTCCTGTTGTCATCATCTTTTACATCCCTGGCCTTATCCAGGAATTTGTCACCCTCCCAATCCTCGAGAGCATCCTCCAGATAGTCATTTTTTTGACGATTATAAATGGTTTCTATCTCCGAATAGGCCTGGTTGATTTTGGCTTTCTGTTTTTTCTCCAGGCGCTGGTTGGTGATAAAGAACCAGACACCCACTCCTACGATGATCAGAACCGCAATCATTCCCGCCACCAGAGGCCAGATCGACCGGCCGGGTCCATCAAGATCCTGCATGCCGGCAAAGGATATGCCACCGTCATCGGTCCTTTTTCCGGCTCCGCCTTTCCTCTCTTCTGCCCTCATTGGGCCAGGTCTTACCGGTGCCGAATCCCTTTGTCTTTCCGCCCCGTGCGGACCGGGCCTTGTGTCTTCTCTTCTCCTTTTCCCGGGTGAAGGATTCTTTCTCCGCGAATCCCTGGTCTCCAGTCTTGGGTCAGGATATCCAAGTTCACCATGACTTCTCCTGTCTTCTCCGCCACTGTCATTTAAGGAAGTCGGAGCATACATCATACTTTTACCTGTATTTGGAGAAGAATCCTGAAAACGGAAACCACACTCCGAACAGAATACAGCCCCAATATCATCTTCTTTATTATTGCATATGGGACAAATCTTCATTCCCCATCCTCCTGATGCTTATGCATGCTGTAAAGCATGCCTGCTTTCGATATTCATAATGTAAAGGTTAAGTTTGACCCTGATTTCATATCATTTTAACATAAAATGGAAAACATATCAAAAGTTTCAGATTCATAAAAAAAGTTTTAAAAAAACGGGACCCGGACAGTCAATTGGCCGGATCCCCATACTTTTTTTTGCAAAAATCTGCTTACATATTCCTGGTTTTTTAATTTTCCTCTGTCACATCAAACTTGTAGCCCATACCCCAGATAGTTTTGATATAAGAGCCTTTGGACCCCATCTTGCTTCTGAGTTTTTTTACATGAGTGTCAATGGTTCTGGCATCTCCGAAATAATCATAATTCCAGACATTGTTCAGGATCTTTTCCCTGGACAGGGCCACGCCCTGGTTGACGACAAAGTAGTGCAGCAATTCGAATTCTTTAAAGCTTAAATTAACAGGCTTGCCGTCGATCAGAACTTCGTGGGCTTCATTGTTGATTTCTATACCCCCGGCTTTTATTATTGGGTTTTCATCCAGGGAGTGGCTCCTGCGGAGAATGGCATCCACCCTGGCCACAAGAATCTTGGGGGAGAATGGCTTGGATATGTATTCATCCACACCCAGATCAAAGCCTTCAAGTTCATCGCTTTCCTCTCCCCTGGCCGTGAGCATGATAATGGGGATTTTGGAATGCTGACGGATTTCTTTCACGACTTCAAAACCATCCATCCTGGGCATCATGACATCACAGATGATCAGGCTGATGTTCTTATCTTCGTAAAAGCGGTCGAGAGCTTCTTCCCCGTCAGCTGCCTCTACCACATCGTATCCTTTTTTTCTTAGAAAATCTTTTACCAGCTTGCGCATGCGGCTTTCGTCATCCGCAACCAGTATTTTTATATTATCCATATAAGTCTATTCTCTTCTTTCTTATGTCATATATGTCAAATGCTTTCCAGAGCCTGGGCCAGGTCGTCAATCAGATCCTGTGCATCTTCCAGTCCGCAGGAATAACGGATCAGGTCGGGTTTTACACCACAGGCCTCAAGTTCCGCATCGCTCATCTGTCTGTGGGTGGCGCTGGCCGGATGGAGACAGCAGGTTCTGGAGTCTGCCACATGAGTTTCAATATGGCCAAGCTTTAAATGGGCCATAAAGTTCTCAGCTGCCTTTCTTCCGCCTTTGACACCGAAGCTTACCACACCGCAGGAACCATCAGGAAGATACTTGTTGGCAAGTTCATGATAGGGATCACCGGGCAGACCGCAATAATTAACATAAGTAACCTTTTCGTGATTTGCCAGATAATTAGCGATGGCCATACCGTTTTCACAGTGACGTTTCATACGTACATGGAGACTTTCCAGGCCGATATTCAGGAGATAGGCATTCTGAGGAGACTGGATGGAACCGAAGTCTCTCATCAGCTGGGCGGTTGCCTTGGTGATAAAGGCCCCTCCCAGACCGAAGCGTTCAGTATAAGTTACTCCGTGATAGCTTTCATCCGGTGTGCAGAGTCCGGGGAAGCGATCCGGGTATTTAGTCCAGTCAAATTTGCCGCTGTCTACGATACAGCCGCCCACAGCGGACCCGTGACCGTCCATATATTTTGTGGTGGAATGAATGACAATGTCGGCTCCCCACTCGAAGGGCCTGCAGTTTACCGGCGTGGCAAAGGTATTGTCCACAATCAGAGGAACTCCATGAGCGTGGGCTGCCTTGGCAAACTTCTCAATATCCAGGACCGTCAGGGCCGGATTGGCAATGGTCTCGCCGAATACAGCCTTAGTCTCCGGCAGGAAGGCCCTATTCAGTTCTTCTTCGCTGCAGTCGGGATCAACAAAGGTAAAATCAATTCCCATCCTCTTCATGGTAACAGAGAAAAGGTTGAAAGTTCCCCCGTATATAGAAGAGGAAGCAACCACATGGTCTCCGCAGGAAGCAATATTAAAAACCGAATAGAAAGAAGCCGCCTGTCCGGAAGAAGTCAGCATGGCCGCTGTTCCACCCTCCAGCTGGCAGATCTTCTTTGCGACAAGATCGTTGGTAGGGTTCTGGAGCCTGGTATAAAAATAGCCTTCGTCTTCCAAATCAAAGAGCCGTCCCATGGCATCACTGCTCTCGTAATTGAATGTGGTACTCTGAATAATCGGGACCTGTCTGGGCTCTCCATTTCCGGGAACATATCCTCCCTGTACACACAGGGTATCGATCGACTTCTTTTTCATAACATCCTCCTTGACTATTGTTTCTTCCTGCATTTGCTCGTTTTCTTCCTCTTTTTCCTGACCATAGCAGAGGCAATCCCCCAGAGGAATCTGTCTGTCCTTATCATAAAACAAGTAAAAATCCGGCTGATCAAATTGAACTTTATAGATTCTGTCGAAAACCGGATACCAGATCTTTGACCTGCCCTCCTTCATCTGGGCATCCAAAAAAGCATCATGGGCATCATGGGAACCGTCATCAAAACGGGTAAAAGCATATGAGTAACGGCCTCTCAATGCAGCCTCCTGGGCAGCCATACCATGATAAGCATAATATTTTGCATAATTATATATCAAAAAGAGGCGGGACATGGGTTCATACCGGGTCCCGTCCTGGCGGAGCACCAACTTGGGGGAAAGGCCGTCATGGGAAAAACGGTCCTCTCCGATCAGGGATAACATCTCCTCACCCTCCTCCGTTTTTCCGGCCAGAAGGCAGCAGACAGACTGCCAGGCCCTTCTGGCATTCAGATAGGGAAGGTGGTGGGGATGATAAAAACATATATCCATGAGCTGACTGTTCCAGTGCATATATTCTTCCAGAATGCCCTCGCGGTCTTCAAGATGAATCTTATCGATCACATAGGGCCAGAGAAAGCTTAACATATTATAATAAGTCACAGCATCTCTCTCGTCATAATGAATCCTTTTGGCCAGTTTATCATATTCATCCCGGTCAAAAGCTTTTTCTTCTATAAATTCCAAAGCGCTATCCTCCTGATTATAGGCTGTTTGAAAGGCTCTTTTAAATAAACTGTCAGTCTGTCTTCACCTTTTCCGGCTGATCATCCGGAAGCAGGGATTATATGGAGCGGTAACTGCCGGCAATTCTGAAGAAGTCTGTCTCCCGGGAAAGCTGGAAAATCAAAGCCCGTATCTCCGCCTGGTCCATACATGCTGATAGTTCTGCATAAAACAGATTATCCCGCTTTTTTTCCATGTGGAAAGGTCCGGAATAAAAAGCGGTTAGATTTACACCGTAATCGGCAATTATGGAAAGAATGGCAGCCAGACTCCCGGCCCGGTCGGGACATGAAAAGGCAATCAGGATACGGTTATGATCAGGGAGAACGAACAGATCTTTGCTAAAACAAAGAAACTTTTGAAAAAGCTCCCCATCCTCCCGGACAGGACAATCCATAATCTTAAGGTCTTTGTCCATGAGCATGGATATAAGCTCAGGCCAGGTAGAAATGTCCCCTCTGCTGACTCCGACATCCGCCTCATCCCTTATTACCGCATCAGTTACCTGGTCAAAGTCATCCAGAGTCAGAATCTCAGCAGAAAAACCTTCGAAGGCATCCCGGTCTTCCCTGACCACAGCAATCTTTCTGATATCGGGAAGAATCCTTCGATATAAATGGGGGAAAGCAGTCCCCAGTTCCAGGACCCTTCCATATTGATACTCACGGCTTACCCCCATGATTTTTTTAATCACGGCTGTGTATTCCTGAAGGATAGAGGGATTCATGCCCCGGGTCCTATTTGCGATAATCTCCTTCTCCCTGTCCGGTTTATAGATATCATCCCCGGTCTCTGCCTTAAGGCAGGCCACCCGGTCCGCCAGCTCCATCCTTTCCTCGAAAAGAGTCCGGATCTGTCTGTCGACCCTGTCGATTTCCCTACGTATTTCAGCTAATTCCATATTCCATCTCTACCCTTCTCTGAATGTTTTTTTCCCTTTCGGGAGGGAAAGCCAATCCGTATCTGAAGACCCTACATGGTGCTTAAGAGGCGTATCCCATCTTCCTTGATCAAAAGCTTTCCATGTTCATTGTAGTAACTGGGATCATAGCTCATGTTGGAACACTTGGCCCCGTATTCCTCGGCAGTCAGAACAAAGGATGTGGCCTGGGCTCCGCTTGTTCCCTCGGGAAAGGAGACAAGAAGTATGTAGTTATCTCCATCTTTATAAAGGGAAGAAGGAAAA
>CADBME010000283.1 GCA_902795715.1 uncultured Lachnospiraceae bacterium
ACGGGAAGAAAAAAAAAAAAAAAAAAGCACACAAGATTGTCGGTCTGGGAATTTCCCAGGTCCAGGAAGGGCGTGGTGTTTTTGCGGAATTGACTGTTCTGGAGAATCTGCGTCTGGGGGCCTATCTCAGAAAGAATAAAGAAGAGATTGCCGAAGATCTGAAGGATGTTTTCGAGCTTTTCCCCAGACTGGAAGAGAGAAAGTCCCAGCCTGCAGGAACCCTTTCCGGCGGTGAGCAGCAGATGCTGGCCATAGGCAGGGCCATGATGGCTAAGCCCAGAATGCTTCTTCTGGATGAACCTTCCATGGGACTTGCGCCGGTTGTTGTCGAAGATATCTTCCGAAAGATCAAAATGCTGAACCGGGAGAGGCACATGACTATTCTCCTGGTTGAGCAGAATGCCCAGATGGCTCTCTATGCGGCTCACAGAGCCTATGTTATCGAGACCGGACAGATCGTCACTACCGGCACGGCAAAAGAGCTGAAGAATAATGATGAGATTCGAAAGGCTTATCTGGGCCTCTAGGAGGACATCTTTCACTTGAATATGGCCGGGAAGTGTTTTTGAATGAGATTCTTTCATAAACAGATGTCGACGCAAAAATGAGGAATGAATATGCAGGCAGATCAGGAATATATCCTGGAAATGATTAAAGGATTAAAAGAAATATCGGAGCCTTGCAGTGATGGAGTCCAGAGAAGGAGCTATACTCCGGAGTATCGCAGGGGAGCCAATTATGTGGCTGACCGGATGAAAGAGGAGGGGCTCTCTGTTTGGGAAGACGGTGCAGGCAATCTTTTCGGAACCCTTAAGCCAGGGTCGGAGAATAGCAAAAGCGGGCGCTGTCCGGCCATCTTTTCCGGGTCCCATCTGGATACGGTAAAGTGTGCCGGAGCCTACGATGGGATTGCCGGTGTCATCTGTGCCCTGGAGGCGGCCAGGATGATCAAGAGGAGCGGAAAGCCCCTGAAGCATCCCTACACGGTTTTCGGAACCATTGAGGAAGAGGGAACCCGCTTCGGTCAGGTTGTCCTGGGAAGCAAGTTTATGGCGGGAGTATTTGATGGCAGTGTCCTTGACCGGTTCCGGGATCCGGAAACAGGACAAAGTTTCCGTGAAATCCTTGCGGATTATCATGCCATGACCGGACCTGTGGATTCTGCCGGACGAAAAGGCCGGGAAATGGACCTGCAGGACCCGGAAGGGATTCTGAATACCTCAAAGCTTGATCCGGACAGGGTGAAAGCTTTTATTGAGCTTCACGGTGAGCAGGGAGCGGTTCTGGAGAGCCGGTCCTGTGACATCGGGGTGGTGGAATGTGTGGCCGGAATCGTCTGGATGGAGATTACGGTCCTGGGGATGGCCGGACACAGCGGAACAGTTCCCATGAACCTTCGCAGGGATGCCGGCCTGGCTGCAGGGCGAATGATTCTGGCTTTGAATGATTATGTTACGGACCACTATGCGGGAAAAGCAACATTGACTGCCGGGAGGATCAAGCTTGATCCGGGCAGTGCCAACTGCATACCCGGCAAATGCACTTTTTCCCTGGATATCCGCTCCGGAAACTCTGAGATTCTCTCGGACATCACAGATCATGTGGATCTCTATGCATCTGAACTGAAAAACCGGGGCTTTTCACTGGAAATCAATCTTTTAAGCCAGAGAGATCCCATACGCTTTGACAAGGGGATTGAAAAGATGATTGAGGAGAGTGCGAGAGAGAGAGGATTATCTTCCATGAGGATCGACAGCGGGGCAGGCCATGACTCCATGGTTTTTGCCCGGACCTGGCCCACCGGGATGATTTTTCTCCCCAACCGGGACGGGCTGAGCCATCATCCGGATGAATACATCAGTCCCCCGGCCCTGAAAAAAGGAGCTGAAGTCCTTTACGATACCATCCGGAAGATTGACGGGCTGCCGGACTCCCGACCTGAGGACTCCGGTCAATAGGATTCCCGGTCCAGGGATGTGGCCTGAACTCCATAAAGAGTCAAAAGTTAAAAATTGATTTCAAATGGATTCAAAGCTGGATAAATAATACATTTGACAGAATTAGCACAATAAACAAATAGGGTAGAGTTATGGAAAAGAAAGATCAGAATCTGGAGATGCAGCAGGTTGATATGTATGTTCTCTTTGCAAGAATGTTTGCCCATATTGCCAGAGAGGTAGAAGAAGCCTGCGGAGAAGAAGGAATCAAAGCAGTCCGTGAAGGTGTGCGCCAGTTCGGACTGGAAAGAGGAAGAGATATAGCAAATAGAGCCCGCCTTATGGGGCATGAGATCACACCGGAATTCTATCTGTCCTGTTATGATATGGGACGGAGCGATTATTTTACCAGTGAAGACTCCGTGAGCCCGGACCTGGTGGAACAGAATTTTACCGACTGTGTTTTTGCAAATACCTGGGAAAAGGACGGGACACAGAAATACGGAATTCATTATTGCCAGATGATTGACCCGGCCATTGCTGAAGGATATCATAAGGATTTTGAATGTATTCATGATAAACATTTCTTCACAGACGGCTGCTGTCATTTCTGCTTCCGCATGAGAGAAGAGACCAAAGAGTCTGAAGGAGAATAAGCTTCTCATGGCAGGGACCAGGGCTTATGGCATCCGGGTCGGAAAGAAAAGTCCTTTTGGTGTACGTCTAACAGACATTTTATATATCGAACCGATTGCAAGGCAGACTATCCGTTGTGATATCTGCCTTATTTTAGCTATATTTTTCAAACCATATTTTTTATTGACTAATTTTACCAGTATACGTTACACTTTCTGGGATGTCTTAAGATTAAGAGGATAATGTTATCCTTATTTGACCTGATATTAGTAGATTCCGGAGGCATTTGGTATGAATGAACGTGAAAGAAAAGAAATCGCTATGAAAATCTCCAAGGTAAGTATAGGGGCCAATATACTTCTTTCTGTCCTAAAGTTTTTAGCCGGAGTTTTTGCCCATTCCAGCGCCATGATTTCGGATGCGGTACATTCCCTTTCGGATGTTCTGTCCACCTTTGTCGTCATGATCGGAGTCCATGTATCCGGCAAGGAAGCCGATGAGGATCACCCTTACGGACATGAGAGGTTTGAGTGTGTTGCTTCTATTGTCCTGGCTGTCATGCTGGCGGTAACCGGTGGAGGAATCGGTCTTGCGGCCATCCGGACCATCCAGGCTGGTACAGACCATCTGGCAGCGCCCGGACTGCTGGCTTTGCTGGCGGCCCTTGTATCGATCCTTGTCAAGGAAGCCATGTTCTGGTACACCAAAAAGGGAGCGGACCGGATTGAATCCGGCGCCCTTCTGGCCGATGCATGGCACCACAGGTCGGATGCCCTGTCGTCGGTGGGTTCTCTGATCGGTATTGCCGGCGCCAGGCTGGGATTTCCTGTTCTGGATCCGCTGGCAGGTATGGTAATATGTCTCTTTATTTTTAAGGCTGCTTTTGAGATTTTTAACGATGCCATGAAAAAGATGGTGGATGAATCGGTCGAAGAAGGAATCGTTGCCGATCTCCGGGAGCAGATTCTCCGGGAAGAGGGAGTCCTTGACGTCGATGATATCCGTACAAGGGTATTCGGGGCCAAATACTATGTGGATGTGGAAATAGCAGCGGATGGAAAGCAGAGTCTGTCCGAGGCCCATGACATAGCGGAAAGGGTTCACGATCATATGGAAGAATTATTCCCTGATATCAAACATATCATGGTCCATGTGAACCCGGCAGAAGGCTGACTTGCTATAAAAAAAAGCTCATCTTGTGCATGGAGATTTCTTTCCATCCTGAGATGAGCTTTTTTAATGTCTTATTTTGTGACAGGAATCAGCGGTACTCCTTCAGTGTATCCAAAAGATCAGGAATGGTTGCTTCAAAGTCTACTCCATACCAGGGCTTCCTGGGATTGTTCAAGGTCACGTCGATAGTATGGGCTGTGTA
>CADBME010000284.1 GCA_902795715.1 uncultured Lachnospiraceae bacterium
CGGAAACCGTTACATTTTAGTATAGGAATAATGCATTTGTAATGGGCAAACAGATTAGGTGAAGTAGTGAATATGAAGAAGGCAAGATCCGATAAGCGGAAGAAGAATACAAGCAAATTCATATCCCTAATCCTCCGGCACAGACCGGAGGCTATTAGTATATCATTGGATGAGCATGGCTGGGCAGATGTTAAGGATTTGATCGATGGGATAAATCGGTCCGGAGGGCATTCTTTGGATATGGAGAGCCTGGAAGAGATTGTCCGGACCGATGAGAAGCAGAGATATTCTTTTAATGAAGACCACACCCTGATTCGCGCCAACCAGGGCCACTCTATTCCTGTAGATGTGGAACTGGAGGAGAAGACTCCGCCGGATATCCTCTGGCACGGTACAGGTGAGAAGTATGTTTCTTCAATTGATGTTCAAGGGCTGATCCCCAAAGGCCGGCTTTATGTCCATCTGTCATCGGATATAGAAACGGCGAAAAAAGTCGGAAGCAGGCATGGGAAACCGGTGATCTATGAGATTGACTGTCGAAAAATGACAGAAGATGGATATTCTTTCTATCTGTCGGCCAATCAGATCTGGCTGACTAAAACAGTGCCGTCTGTATATTTGAAGAAGTTGCATGCAGGATCGGGGTGCTGAGAGATGAATGCAAGGCGTGGTTATGTGCCGGAAGACGAGAGGAATTTTTCTGTAGAAGCCCTGGAGACTATGCATACAGCATCGAGACACATCTCGTATCTCATCAATGAGGGCTATGACCTGAAGCAGGCGTCTGTCTTTGTGGGTAATCATTTTCTGCTCTCAGAGCGACAGCGCCTGGCAATCATGAGAAGCCTGGCTACAGATTCACAGTTGAGATTGCGCAGAGAAAAGCAGGTGGGCTTATCAGAGATCTCTGGTAAAGAGGTGTGGATCGATGGTTTCAATACCATCATTACCCTGGAAGTACTTTTCAGTGATTCCATCCTCCTGTCATGCATGGATGGTACGATTCGTGATCTGGCTGCCCTGCGGGGGACCTATCGGCTGATTCCGGAGACTTCTAAGGCCATCTGCCTCATGTGTGACCTTCTTCAGGAAGCAGGAGTTAGAAAGGTCAATATCCTTCTTGATCAGCCGGTGTCCAATTCTGGACGGCTAAAGGCAAGAATCGCAGATATTGCTGAGAAATCCCTTTTTGATCTTGATATTCAGGTCAGGAAAGATGTGGATAGGGAACTATATACAAAAGAAAATGTGATTACATCAGATTCGGTGATCATGGATCATTGTATCAGCTGGGTCAATCTGATGGAGGAAAGTATGAAACGACAGGGGATCCACGGGATTAGGGTCTGGTAAAACCATTATTCTGATAAAAATCCCCGGCTGAGCTTCATTGATGAAGTCAGGCCGGGGAGGATGTCATATCCTTTTTCTTACTTCTTTGTCTTTAGCGTTTTTGTTTTTGACCATGGGGAATAATATTTTTGCCTGCCGATAATCTTAAAAGTGCGAATCCTGATAAAGTATTTCTTTCCGGCTCCGGGTATCCGGATCCTTTTTGATACTTTTTTATATCCCTTTACAGTAACCGCTTTTTTATTCCTGGTGAACTTTTTGTTTGTTGCAATCTGAATCTGATATCCGGTGATTCTTGTGCCGGCCATCTTTGCGGATTGCTTTTTCCATTTTACGGTTATTGTTTTTTTCGTCTTGAGAAGCTTCTTTACAGAAGTTCCTCTTGGGACTATTTTGAATAAAGCTCTGGTCTTTCCCGTGTATCTTCCCTTTCCAGTTATTGTTATAATATATCTGCCCACCTTCCTTGGTGATGATGGTGAATAGTTGACAGAATAATCAGTTCCTTCTTTAAGGGCTTTCCCTCCGATGGACTTAATAGAAGGTTTCTGGACTTTTCCATTAAAGACCATTGATGTTTTGGAAAGACTGATCTCCCATCCGTCTATCGATGATCTATCGGTCGATGTCGTATCTGTTTTCTCCTGTATTCTTTCTTTCTGGAGATTTGTCAGAGCTTTTACGAATTTTGTAAAACTTTGTACACTCTCATCCTTATCGAAGCCTGTTAATCCTGTTCCTGTCATGGTATCCAGGATAGCGGGGTCAAAATCCTGACCGGCAGGATAAAAGACAGAGATGCCGATCCCTCCGGCTCGCTTATAGCCCAGGCCACGGTATATGACAAAAGGATAATTATCATTATCAAGGTTAGCCGGTTCTCCCAGTTTGCCTTTTGTGTCGTCTCCAGACCCGCCAATACCGGCAACGTCCATCAGAAACTCAGCAGTGAACTGCACA
The DNA here is from genome assembly GCA_902795715.1 of uncultured Lachnospiraceae bacterium. Next base: position 2,314 of record CADBME010000284.1, read on the forward strand.
TCGCTATGATTCCGGCATCAGCGAGTGTCCTGGCAAGCAGGTAAACATCCACCTGCCCTGTTTTTCCGTCACAAATACAGCTTAGCTTGTCAGATGCCTGCATAAGCCTGGTGAAAGTTCCTTCATCTTCATTGCGCCTGTTATAAACATCAAGCAGCGCACTTCCCAGTTCTCCCAATTTTGCCATGATGCTTTCTGTCTGCTGCAGGTTATAGACAGCAAGCGTTTCGTTACCATCCGCAAGCGTTTCCCATACCTGTCCGGGGTCATCCTCTGAAAGATTTTTGCAGGGCATGGTATCAACTATGTACCGTCCCAGAATACAAGATTTTTGCTCTGTACCGTATGCCGACAAGAAATCGTCCTGAGGAATTTGATATTTGATAATCGACGTCACAGTGAACTGCTAAAAGTATAACCGGATATACGGGCCTGTAGGAGAAAATCCTGCAGGTCTTTCTTATGTCCGCCGTCAGGCGCATTAAAACAGAGTACAGCATATATTTAAATCGTGCTCAAATGGCAGAACTTTTTGGAAATGAAAAAGATGAATCTTTCAAAAGAAGCACGGGTAACATACATGAATCATTTGGAGGTCAGGAGATCTATCCAGGTGTATGAAAACCTCTAAATAAGATAGCAGTTGGAAAGGATTTGTTGTATATTAACAGGGTAAGATTTGTATAAGAATGTTTCTTGAGCTGATAAATCGACACTTGTTGAAGTATTGCAGCAGATAAAAATCTGAGAAAGGTAAAAAATGAAGCAGTCAAACATAAAGACACTGTCACTCATCTGTCCATCATGCGGGGGAGTAATGGAGCTGTTCGAGGACGAAAATAAGGCTGTCTGCCCATACTGCGGCCACGAATTGCTCATAGAAAAGGAAGATAGCGCCAGGGAAGAATATGAGAAGCGCATAGCTAAAGCTCGTGCTGAAGAGGATATCAAGGATCTTCAGGAGAAAAGGCAGCGAAAGCGTAGGCTTAAGAGATGGTTCATCAGCTTTTGCATCATAGCAGGGATACTTCTGATCAATATTTTAATTCCTGATTCTCCGATGAACAGGTTGGTTTTCCCGCGCACAGTCGATCCTTTTACATGCGCTGATGTTAAGTTCTCAGGTATGTCCGGAGAAGGTGTGGCAGAATTGCGGATTTCTAATAGCGGTGAAGAGTATGCGGATGAAGACAGGTTTAAGGTCGTTCCCAGTACTGGCCTGTCAAATGGGGATGTTGTCACAGTTAAGGCAAGGCCTGCTCCAGGTTGGCGTTTTGAACCCGCCCAAAAGCAGTTCACGGTAGATGGACTCACCGCATGGGTGCTGGGTACAGATCAGCTGGTCGGGGACAATCTCACCGCAATCCACAGCAATACTGAACGCCTCATCAGGGAAGACTGGAAGGATATTGTTTCATCTTCATTTGCTCGGGATATGACTTGTGCTCCTTATAAATTGTATCTGTTCGTTGCAGATGGGGATACTTTTTATGAGCGCAATGTACTTTACGATACCTACAAGGTAAAAGTTACACGGAAAGACGGCACTGTATTTACCAGCTATGAGGCATGCCGTTATTCAGATCTAAGGATCCCGGCGGATGGAGTGATGATCGCTCATTATGGAAGCCTTCAGGGATTCAATTTAGGATTCAATTACGGCTTTTCATACACCCAGTCATTTTCGGGATGGACGGATGCCGGTAAAATGGAGGCAGATCTTCGAAACGTGCGTGATAATTACCATCTGGCTGACTGACGGTTAAACTGATATGTAAAGGAACCAGCTGATCTCCAAAAGTGCTGCATGTTTATATTTAAGTAAAGGTACCAGGTACCACGGAGGAAATCTATGAAAAGAAACAATGGGATTATGAATATGCTTTGTCTGACAATGGTTTTGGTCCGCCAAATTTGGAGTAAGGGTACCGTGAACTGCTGCAAAAGTGTTAAATGCTAAATAACCTGTAGCTGTACACGGTACCGTGATTTGATTAGTGGAAAATGGAATCAAAGCCCGTCTGCTCAATGATTTCTGTCACTGTCCCGTTCTTGCCGTGAAGAGAAACCCCGCCCTTGCAGGCCTTGTGCATAATCATCAGTACGCGCAGGCCGGCGGAAGAGATATAGTCGAGGCGGCTGCAATCCACTTCCACGGCTGCTATCGCTTGCTCTGCCTTTAACTTTTCAAAGAAGGACAGCAGGCTTGGCGAAGTGATTGTATCAAGTCGTCCTGTCAGCGCAAGGGACAGGGTACCTTCCTGAATGGAAGCGTCGACATGAAATCCTTCTGTTTCAGTGGATGGAAGATCCACAGCCATTCCGCTTGGGGTGATTTTCCAGAAAGCGCAATGCTTCATACCCTCAAGCACCGCGGCAGCCTGTTCTGTGCTGACCTTGTCCAGAGAATTAATCTTCGGCATGTTTTCGCCGACATTGATACGCTCGGCCTTCAAACCGTACTTTGCAAGAAAAGCCATGGCATTTCGGATGCTGCCTGCCATATCCGCGGGATTGGTGATCAGCGCGTTTTTGCCGATTTCCACGTCCGACTTGTCCTTCGTCTGCTGCACTGAGTTCGTCATGATCTCCATGAAGCGATCACCTACCAATGCGCGCATGACAATGACATACTGAATGGGAGATTCCACATCCGCCGTGTACCAGCATCCGCCC
>CADBME010000285.1 GCA_902795715.1 uncultured Lachnospiraceae bacterium
TGATCTTGTCTTCGCTTCTTCTGATCATTTTATCTTCCCCCTTGTTAGAGAGAGGCCACCGGCTCAGCCGGTGGCCTCGTCTCAAAAACATAATAATTTAGCTGAAATAGACAAGCTGGGCGTTATTATAATAAATATCCTCCAGCTCTTTCTCGGAAAATACCTTTGATTTCTCCAGATAGTCTGTGAGATGTTCATAGCTGTCCTGGGTCGCTGCAAAAGGTGCATCGGTTCCCCACATCATCCGGTCAGCACCGATGATATCTCTGGCTTCAGCCAGGATGTCAACCGTTTCGGGATAGGGATAGACATCAGGAGCCATGATCTTGGGCATGGCAGCAATATCAAACCAGATATTTGCCTGGCTCAGCATGGTAAGCTCTGCCTTCCACTCTTTCTTTTTCTCCCTCATAGGTGCCAGAAGATGGCAGATCACAACCTTGAGGTCCGGACACCGGTCTGCAATCCGCATCAATGCGGTTGTCTGATGGCTCTCCATCAGAATATCACCAACATCCAATGCGACAACGCCCCTGGTCTTCTCGATCATTTTATAGATCTCCATCATCCGGTCCCCGGACAGATCGAAGGGATCATGACATCCCATCAGTCCGCCGCCTGAGCTCACCTCAAACTTGACAAGATGGAAATGCTTCTCATAGAGGAATCTTTCCAGAGTCTCCATATGATTGGTAGCAAAAGGCTCTACCTCACAGGAGGGGCAGAAACGGTCAGGATACTTCTCAAGCAATTCTTCATGATAGATATTCTGGAAACCGTACATGCTGCCGTTCATTAAAACTGCTTTTTCCACGTCATTGCGGTCCATGATGGCAAGGGCCTGCTCTGCTGTGAAGCAATCATCCCCATATTCTCCTGTGGTGGGGAGAAGCTGGAAAACTTCACCGCTGCCCCACTGGGCCTTACCCTGTCCGATGGCACGCAATTCTCCACGTCTGCAATAGCCTGCAAGCACCTTAGCTAAATGTAAATGTGCATCAATTTTCTTCATAATTCATCCTCATTCTGATATCAGTGAATATCTTCCTACTAGCTAAGTTCAGGAGCTGCCGCTGCCTTTTTAACTTTTTTCACTTTCTTTCTGGACTGGTCTGCATGGTGCATTGCATCAAAGGCTACCGCTACAACGATAACAATACCCTTAACCAGGCCGGACTTAGTGGAATCAACATTCATCAGGCTCAGACCATTATTAAGAAGTCCCATGAGAACCGCACCAAAGATTGCTCCCGGAAGGGTTCCCTCACCACCGAGAAGTGAGATTCCGCCGATAACTGCCGCTGTGATAACGTCATTGGTAAATCCTGATCCAAGAGCGGAATCTGCCTGCTGACTCTGAGAAGCCAGGATGATACCACCCATAGCGGTTGTAAATCCGGAAATCACATAGCACATAATGGATACAAGCTTTACATTGATACCGGAAATCTGAGATGCTGTCGGATTGCCGCCCACAGCATATACATAGCGCCCAAATACGGTCTTTCTTAAAACATACCAGCTTACCAGGGCAAAAACGACCATGAAGATAATGGGAACAACGCCCTTACCTAATACAGCAAAGGCCGGCCATGTACAGGCAATCTTATTGTTGTTGGACAGAACCTGCGCAAGTCCCAGATAGATACTCTGGGTAGCGAAAGTTACCAGGAATGCCGGAATCGCAAAGGTCGTTGTAATATAACCGTGTAATACACCGGCCAGAGCACCGACAACAAGGGCAATAAGAATACCAATCAAAACCGCTCCCACTGAGCCGCCTGATTTGGTGATCATTGTAGCTGACACAACAGCGGACAGTGAAATCAATGTCGCGATAGAAAGATCGATTCCTCCAATCAGGAATACGAAAATGGTTCCACTGACCATAATACCGATAGCCGAAACTGATGTCAGTACACTGACAGCGTTTGCTACGCTAAGAAATTCAGCCGGTTTCAGGATAGACAAGACAATAATAAATGCAACGAGGATGATCGGCTTACTGTATTTGCTCCAGTTAAAATCTTTCATTATTCCGCCTCCTCTTCTACACCCTGTCCGGCAGAGAGTACCATGGACTGAGTGACTTCTACATTCTTAAACTCTTTCACA
>CADBME010000286.1 GCA_902795715.1 uncultured Lachnospiraceae bacterium
CTTTTCCACTTTCAGCAGGGGATCCAGAGTGTCTTCAAAACCGAAGGATGTATACCTGGCCTGGTCGACATTGGTAATCCGTCCGGCGGAAGAGGAGAGAACATAGGTAAAGCTCTTGTTTCTGTCCTCCAGGATCATGGATTCCTTTTGGGTGGAAGAGGAATCTGCCTGGATGGCTCCTTCATATTCATTCTTCTCGCCGCCGTCCGGTATGGGGGCCAGATGGACATGGGACCGGAAGACAAGCAGGCCGGTGCTGTTGGAATTCTTGTAGCATGCATTGACATCATCCCCGGTCTCCGCCGGCACCCCGAATCCGGATGCCACAGCGTATTTGGCCTTTCCTCCCGTATCCTGCCGGTCACATTTGGCCAGGGTAAAGACCAGAGAAACCTGATCTCCTGAAAAGAGACCGATGGCCGTAGTGCTGGTATCATCGGCATTCAATCCCGTTACCACCCGTGAGGATACGTAGCCGATGGACCCCTGGGTGATTCCTTCCGGATGATATTGGAGCTTGGACCGGCTGTCATTGAACATGATGACCTTTTCAAATCCATTTCCGAAATCCACACCCTGCATGGCGTCGATATCGCAGCCCTGGACATAACCGGCCAGGTTCTTTATGGGTGTCATGGTTCCCCCATAATAGAAATTCAGCCTCAGGTTGATACTGTCCGTGGCGTGGGAGACCAGGCCGATATCGGAATGTCCGAAACCGGCATAAGCCCCGTCCAGTTCCTGATTGGTCAGTTCTTTCCCTGTTTCCTCATCCGGATAGACCCATCCGGTTATGGTCACCCTCATATCCACATCCCAGGTCTTTCCGCTATCCTTATCGTAGAAGGTTCCCACATTGGTGTAATGGGCATAGGGATTAGAAGTGCATTTGTTGAGGTTAAATGCATGATCCGCAATAGCGTCAACCGCACTAAGCACATCCCCGTAATGATACCTTGTTCCATTTCGGATGGTTGCCAGAGAAACCTGGCCGCCGGAACCGCCTCCTATGGTCACCTGGGTCCGGTCGGTAAACTGGGGTGTGAAATTGTAACGGGCCCCTTCCGGATACTCCTGAAAAATATATCGGGAAGCCTCCCTGTCATCACTGACCACCTTCAGATTCTCCCCGCTGGCCGAGGATACTTTCCGGCTGTCTCTCTGAAGGAGAAAATAATGGCTGGTCAGATCCGGCATGGTTATATTATGATTGGCCTTGGCTGCTGCCATCAGCAGCGGACGGTCGGGATTCTTCCTGTCCTCCACAGCCTCCGACCAAGGCACCTCATTGTTCTCGTACTGGGAATCATCACTTTCCCCCTCGGTCTCCTGGCCATCCCGGTCACTTCCGGTCGACTCCTCAGAAGAATCTGACCCCTCCTGATCATGGCCATCCTCTTTTCCTCCGGTCTGGGAAGTCTCACCTTCCTCACCTTCCTTTCCGCTTCCGTCATCCTTGTCACCGGAACCGGTCGGGTCTTCTGCATCATTTCCATGGTCATTTTCCTCTTTTTCCTTATCCTCCTCCTTCTGTCCCGATTCTCCTTCTTTTTCTTTATCTTTTGTATGATCTTCCTGGGAAGACTCGTCATCAGCAGCTTCCTTATCCTTGCTGCTGTCATTCTCTTTTTTTGTATTGACCTCCGCCGAGCCGGCGGCTTTGGTCTTCTGATTGGTGTCGTCGGGAAGCTGGGTTTTAGCCGTCAAAGATTTAGCTGACTTTACGCCCGCTCCCCCCTTCTGATTCTGTACTTGCATCCTTTTATTAAGGCTTGTCTGTGATCCTGCAGTCTTTATCTTTATGCTTGTCTGCGATTCCAGACTCCTTCTCTTCCCTGCATTGTCATAAACTGCTTCTGCAGTCCGGGCTCTACCCCCGGCATGCACAGATTTCTCTGACGTAAAGGCTCCGTAATCATAGCCCCAGGCGCCGTAAACCCTGCTATTTCCCGAAAAAAACACCATGGCCGCCAACAGGACTGCAAATAATCTTCGGACTATTTTTTTCACGTCATAACCTCCTGATTGATAACTACACTATCTGAATCCTGATTCCACTATCTGACTATCACAATCTTATCCTCCCATAATTCTGCCTCCTTTCCAAATATAAACATTTTTACCTGTATTAGGTTATCATTTATTTCTTGAAATGTCAATATATGTTTATTCAGATGTTATTTTACAGATGACCTGGGCAAAAAAAGCAGCGACAAATCTTCATCGCTGCTTTTTTTGTGTATTAAATTATCTCAACTCTTTATAAGCTACCGGTTAGAGGTCCGTGCCTTACAGATCCTTAAAATGATACTCTTTTCTTCC
>CADBME010000287.1 GCA_902795715.1 uncultured Lachnospiraceae bacterium
GGTGACCTGGGCCTGATTCGGGAGATCAATACCTTTACAGAGAAGATGACGGTAATCTACGATGATAACCGGGAAGTAGAATACCCCTTCAGCGGACTTGATGAGCTTGAACTGGCTTATGCCATCACCATTCATAAGTCCCAGGGAAGTGAATACCCCGCTGTTGTCATTCCCCTCCTGACCGGCCCGCCTGTTTTATGCAACCGTAATCTCCTGTACACGGCAGTAACACGGGCCAGACAATGCGTATGCATAATAGGAAGACATGAGATGGTAGACCAGATGATTGCCAACGCTTCTGAACACAAAAGGTATACGGGCCTGACTCAATGTCTTACAGAATATAAAGACCTTTTATCCATCCCTTGATGCCCCGATACATATAGAACATACATAAACCTGCTCGATTCCGAAATGGTGGAGAGCCCTGGTGCAGGCTTCCATAGTAGCACCAGTGGTATAAATGTCATCCACCAGAAGGAGCCGGGCGGGTTTCTTTCTCATTACCATGTAATCCGGATTGATTGTAAATGCCTTTCTCAGATTATTGAGCCTGGCCTGGGGGGTAAACTGTTTTTGAGGCAAAGTATTGATCCTGCGAATCAAAAGGTCAGGATAATGAGCTATATTCAGTGCATCGGCTATAGCAGCACTTAGAAGTTCAGCCTGGTTATAGCCCCTTTTCTTTTTCTTGGAAGAATGGACTGGAACGGGAATCACTGCCTGGATGCCCCAGCTTTTCATCAGGGGATAGTAACGATACAAGAACTCCTCTATATAAAAGTCAGTAAGAACCCGCCTGTTATGATATTTATAGTCGACCATGGCCGGCTGGGTTAATTGATTGTAGAGAAAGAGAGAGCAGCCCGCCTGAAATGTTTTTGGAAATATTCTGCAGTCATAACAATACTCCATAGCAGGGTCCGAAATGGGTTTTCCGCAGCGATAACAAGTGGGATACATGACGAAGGGGAGCTTGTGATAACAGGAGAGACATACTTTATGTCCGTAAGAGACTATTTTCCTGCACACAGGGCAATGCCGGGGAAAAAGAATCGGCAGGAATATCCTGCCGATCCGTGTTTTTATCTTATGTAATTTTTCTATGATGTTTTTAAGTACTTTCCTGTAATCAGGATAATTATATATAGAGAACTTGCCAAATGCCATTGTTTAAGATCTTCTCCATCTATGCTTTTCCGGTTGAACCGAACCCGCCCCGGTCCTTGTTGCCGAGGGATTGGGTCTCCACAAAGGAAACTGGGGGCTGATGTTCCATCAGGCGGAACTGACAGATCCGATCGTTGGCATGAATCCGGGTATCTCTCACAGCAAATACCGGCATATACCACTGATCATCATCTCCACAGTAGCTTTCATCAACAACACCCATATGGTTGGTCTGAATAATCCCGAAATTCTTAAAGGTGGAACTCCTGGGGACAATGTGGGCTTCATAGCCTTTTGGAAGTTCCATGGCAACACCTAGAGGGATAAGACGAAACTCTCCCTTAGAAAGAACTACGTCTTCAGCAGCCCTCAAATCAATCCAGTCTGATTTCCCATCTATATAGTTTAGTTTATCGATGCGATCCGTCAGATAATGGATTCTTATGTCCGGCATGTTCATTCTCCTTTTTTCGGATAATTATTCCAGTAAATCAGGTCTGATTCTTCCGCTAAGGGAAATCAGTCTCTGATTGCTGCTTCCCCGGAAGGGAAGATCCAGGCTTCGCAGTTCTTCGATGTAGGGCCCGTCCACCAGGAGGTCTGTAACGGACAGGAGTCCTTTTATAGAAGGGTCTGTGGCCGCCTTCTTTTCCAGATCCTCATAAAGAAATCCGGTGTAGGTGATCACATTTCCTCCCAAATCCCTGATTTCCTGTCCCAGCTCCCAGAGAGCCTGGCTTTGGCAGAAAGGCTCTCCTCCGGAAAAAGTGATTCCGGAAAGGAGGGGATTCTTGCTGTATTCACTAATGATTTCCTCAATGTCTATAAAGTATCCCCCCTCAAAGGAGTGGGTCTGAGGGTTGTGGCAGCCTTTACAGTGATGGGGACATCCCTGGGTAAATACAACATATCTCAATCCGGGCCCGTCAACGATAGATTCCGGTACGATACCGTGAATCCTCAGTTTAGAAACCATGTTTTACACGATCCCTCTCTTCAGAACGCTTGGCATTATTGAAACGGTCAACCGTACCAACCAGATATCCTGTGATTCGGCGGATACGGTCAAAGCCAACACCTTCGCCAACCAGTTCGCTTTTCTTTGTCTGTTTGATTGTCATAATGATTCCTCCTTTGTATATAAGGTTCAAAGATACCGGGGTCAATTATTCACGATTATGCAGGCATATCGCGAATAATTGATCTTATACCCCTGATATCATCATATATAAGTAAGCGGTGACTTCTTCTTAGAAGGCTACCGCGGTATAGCGGGTACATTGGGAAACTTCTTACGCAGTTCCCTGAGTTTCTCGACTGGTACGGATTCCCCTTCTCTGCGGCCGCATCGCGGACAGACATCGCCAATGACACCTGTGTATCCGCAGACAGGATCCCGGTCAACGGGATGATTGATGGATCCGTAACCGATTCCCTGTTCTTTCATATATCGTATGATGGCTTCAAAGGCTGTCAGGTTTCTGCAGGTGTCGCCATCAAGTTCTACGTAGCTGATATGTCCGGCATTGGTAAATGCATGGTAGGGAGCTTCCAGCTCGATTTTTCTGTAAGCCTGAATCGGGTAA
>CADBME010000288.1 GCA_902795715.1 uncultured Lachnospiraceae bacterium
CTTCTTTAAGCATAATCCCGGATAGTATTCCTTCATAAATCTTGTAAAACCGTTCTCTTTAACATGGTAACAAAACATGGGCTTTCCAGTTCCTGCAAAATCCACACCATGATTTGCTGTGTTAGTGACCAGGACATCTGCGATATAGACCAATTGGCTTTCCGTCATATAAGCTCCTGTATATCCCATTTTTTCCCGATAAATACCCGGGAGACTGCTGAGAGCTCTTACTATAGCTAATGAATTAAAGAGAATAAAAATATCTTCATCCAAATGATCTGCAAGAAACCGGAGACTCTCTCCGGGAAACAAATCCTCCCCCTCCGGGCTCTTCAAATCTCCTTTCATTAGGAGGGCAAGAATCTTTTTACCCTTCATATAAGGGAAAAAATACTCCAGTTTTTTCCGATATACTTGTCTTTTATCACTGTGAAGAATATCCCATGACTTAATAAGTGGCACATTTTCAATCATTTGCAGGTTTTCCGTGTTGTAATTCTTTTGCACAATCCTGCTCATCAAAGGAATGCCTGTAAAAATATGAGTACATCCGGAAAAGGCCATTTTATTATGGTGTTTCTTTTCCTTTGACATATATTCTCTAAAGAGAAAATCAAAAGGTTCTGCTACATACATTCTGCAGTAAGCCGGATTCTTTAATAAAAATTTCTTAGGCATGGATTCATCAATGCACAAAGCATGGCCGGTTTTTTTTGAAAATTCTTCCCTGGATAAACGTATCATCTGTGTAATTTTAGAGTTTTTGCTTATTTCATTTTTTGTAAAAAAACGAAATTCCAGATTATCCATGGACTGATCAAGATAGTCCTTAATCAGTTTGATATCCATGGTCACACCTCTTCTTCTGACACTGTAAACAGTGAGTGTATTATAATCCATACTTGTCCTCCCATGCCTCCATCATCTTGCCTAACATCTTCTTTGGGCCGGATACATTTTTTGTAAGATATTTTTTCTTCAGATTCCGGTACCTGTCTGTCATCAATATATAGGGGATTTTCATATAATTTTGAATCAGAGACGCAATACGGTCCCCACTATTTCCGTCACAGCCATCCATATATCTGGCCACAAAATCTCTGGCCTGTTCGGATACTTTATAGTCTGTCATGCCCTTCAGATAATCTGTCAGTTCTTTCTGGCTAAAAAATACCGGGCCGGGAAGATCATCGGGATAAGTCAGATAAAATCCTCTATTATAAGTAATACTGTCATAGCAGAAGAATAGAATAGGTTTTTCCAGCAAAGCATACTCAAAGATAACGGATGAATAGTCTGTAATCAGCAAATCTGACGCAATCATGTATTCGTTGGTCGAAAAATCACGAAGGACAAAAATATTGCTGTATTTTTTATCTATGATATCGTTTTGCATAACAGGATGGGGGCAGATTACCAGAATCTGGTCATCTGACAAATCACCGGACAATGCGTCAAAATCAATATTGGGGTGAAAAATACTTCTGTTTTGCCCTATATCTCTAAAAGTTGGAGCATAGAGGAGCATATGTTTTTCCCGGAATTCCGGATGTGCCTTATATATTTTGGAGACAATCTTTTTCTTCCAGGCTTCGTCATAAAACCTGTCCGTTCTCGGAACGCCCAGCGCATGAACTTTATTAACTTCAATACCGAAAGCATCTGCATAGATTCCCCGGACATCCTGTCCGCTTACGCAAACCAGATTATATTGAGCATGGGTAGCACTATCGACCCTGGCCGAAAGATTGGTCCCTCTTATACCGAATTTTTTGAAGGCACCACATGCATGCCAAAGCTGGATCAGCCGCTGCTGAGGACGAAGTGGTATATAGCGCACATATTTCAGATAATCATCTGTAACTATGACTCTGCTGGTCATGATCAGTCTTACCATCTTATCGATCACAGCGGAATCGTGAGGCAGCATGGCCGTACAGAACTCCTTTTTGCACCCTTTTAAACTCTCATATAAAGCGAGAGCATTTCCCTGAAGGCCATTATCGGAACGGATGGACAGAAAAGCTACCCTGTTTTTAGGACGTACCTCTTTATACTTTTCAATGCATCTTTGAATTTCTTCTTCTACAGGATCTTCCGGATCCAGCTGTAAAATTTTCAAAAATGCCTTACCCTCGCTTATCTGGAGCTTTTTATCTAAAAGAGATGTGACATGATCATCCAGATATGTGTCTAGATATTTTTTTGCATCCTCTGACCATATATACTGTCTGAAAGCCTCCTCATTATCTTCAAAAATAACTTTCCGATCATATTTAAAGCGAAAGTATCCCAGGTGATAAATCTGGAAAATAAAAACATCGATTCCCTGATCCAGGTAGTGTATCATTTCTTTCAGGAAAGAAGTTCGGAAAAACTTGTTGGCCAGGGTATAATCCAATGCCAGGGCATCATTGTATTCGTGACCGTTTAAGAAAGAGTCCGCCACAATCCTGCTGTACATGGATGGCTGTATTTCTCCATAAGTATTGTGATAAATAACCTCCGTAAGAAAATCGACATATCTCATGGACAGGAATCTTGACACATAGGAAAAGGTGGAACCGATATAGGAAAATCTGTAATCTGCAATACAGATAAAGTCGGTTTCCGCAGAGCCGACAGCCTGGATAATGAATGCATTCTCATCCTCTTCCTGACAAAAAACCATATTGTCCTGAGCCAGACCAGCTTCTCTTACTATTTCTTCCATAATGGAAGGAAGCACTATTTTTATATAGATCAGGTCCTGATTCACCAGGGAATAGAGACATTTCAGAAAGGAATCTTTTACATCCGGTGTGCCGTAGAGAATGATGGTAAAGAGAGTTTTTTTGGCAATTTCCCTCTTGTCCCGCTCAAGATTTGTCAGAGAATACATGGGATAATTCTGGCTGATCATAGTATAGGAAACTAAATCCAGTTGAGGCAGGCAAAACCTGATCTCATCTACGATCAGATCTGTCGTTGTTTTATCCAGTCTCCAAACCTGAGGATAAAAATTCATAAGAAGGATTCGTATTTCCTTTTTTAACAATTCACTGATATACTCTTTCGAACTGACGTATTCAGATTGATCCTCATCCTTTATGAGAATCTGATTCTCCTGCTCATCTCTTTTCTTTAAACTTTCCTTAGCCAGCTCTAGTATTCTTCTGTGAGCCGTAATATAATCTCTTACCTTAGGTTCGGATATGGCCGAGGTTATGGACCCTCCCTTTACAGCATCATATTGTCTGTAATGGAACACGATTTCATCCAGACCTGTGATTTTTTTGCAATGGGAAAGAAATTCGAACAGAAAGACTCCATCTTCTGAATAGGAAATAGGAGCAAAACGTATGTGATGATCACGGACGATTTTTGCACTGTATAGTTTATTGGTCATGATGAAGGTATTCAGAATATCCAGATCAAAGCGATCAATTTCATCACGCTGTACAAGACTGTCCAAATGATGTACGGCCTTGGTAACCTTTTCATCAAACCAGTCATATCTGGAGATTACAAGATCCGCTTCCATCTCCACCATACGATCATAGAGCATCTGTAAAGCATCGCTGTCCATGATATCATCCGAGTCGAAGAAGAAATAAGACTGGCCCCTGGCAATATCGAGAGCGGCATTTCTGGCCGAAGAAGGCCCTCCGTTCTCCTTATCAATAATTTTAATGTTGTCATTGTGGGCGGCATAATCTTTCAGTATTTCCAGAGTATGATCGGTTGACCCGTCATTCACAACGATTATTTCATATTCGGAGGAATCCATAGACTGGTTCAATGCACTCTCAAGAGCTTCTGCAAGATATTTTTCCGAATTATAGGCAGGCATTATCACAGAAACTTTAAGCAAATTGTTCATAATTATTCTCTCTCTTTTTTATTGATGATCCAGTAGCAATGTATTAGCGAAAGAAGTCAAATAATCTCTTTCTTTTCGATGAATTTATATCTGTCGGCTGAATGTAAAATCTGTTTTTTTCTTCATTTTGAACCAGATTCTTTATGATAATCTTCAGTCTCTCTTCTGCGTCCTCGTCTTCTAATGCTTTTTCAAGCTGATTAAAGTCCAGTGTCTGTTTTTCATTATCAAAAATGTACTGTGTATCCTTAAATGACATGTTGTCTTTGGTCTGTTTTTTTGTGTAATTGTGCACACTTTTCCCGGAAAAGAAAATTCTGTCTTTGATTTGCCTGGCAGGATTTCCGGCATAAACCGTGTTGGAGCCGACAGTCTTCCCTGCAATGACCGTTCCGGCTGCTATCACACTGCCGGATCCGATTCTGCTTCCTTTCAAAATCAAAGCTCCCTGACCAATCCATACATGGTCTCCAATCAATATGCTTTTACTCGGGTTGATACGTTTCATCGTGTCCACATCATAAAGCAAATGGGGATCTGCCGTCCGAAGCCAGACTCCAAAGGAAAAGACACCGTCTCCTCCTACAATCAGATTCTTTCGTTCAGATATAATGGCATTAAAGCTGCTGTTAAAATAATTGTTCTTCCCAAAAAAGATGGTTGTGTCCCTCCACGCATCGATTTTCAATCGATAGTCATGCGCAGGATTAGAGCTGAGATAAATCAGACTGTTATCTCCACAGAAGCTGATCACGCTGTCCGCAAGCCTTACCCCATCCTCGAGGCAGAGTATATTTCCTTTCCCCTTAAAGGAAACGAAACTGTTCTTAGCTGCACAGTTTCCAATGATCATATTATCCCGCAGCTGATCTACGACGATTCCATGTTCTTGTATTTTCATTTCAGTTCTTTCCTCTATCCATGTGTAAGGAATCATGATGCAAGGCCAGCCCTTCGATAAAAGAGGCAACTCTTTGGGAGGATTTCCCGTCAAAATACTCGAAGTTGTTCAGCCTGAAGGGCTGGACTTTTTCTTTCTCGTAATCATTGTCCAAAAGTGCTTTTATCAGGTCTTCCTGTGTGTAAACAATTTTTCCCGGAACATTTCTTTCATATTCAAAATATAATCCTGTATCATGAATATACTCTTCGAGATCATATGCATAAAAAAGCATGGGAATGTCAAGCAAAGATGCATCATATAGAATGGATGAATAGTCGGTGATTAAAACATCGGTTATCAGAAGCAAATCCTCTGCTTCACAGGAATGGGAAAGGTCAATAATCCGTCCTTTAAGACTTTCCTCAATGGCATAGTCCTGTGAGACAAAGGGATGATGATGAATGACCAATATGGCATCATCCCCAAGTGCTTTTGCTACTTTATTGGGATCAAACCGGGCCTCATCGTAATGCGCATCCACTTTCCCCAATCCCCGAAAGGTCGGGGCAAATAAAATGATTTTTTTCCCTGATAAATCCGGGCAGTCCCTGAACAGTTTGTCTCTCCGTTTGCTCTTTTCCAAATCATCAAAATAGAGATCCGTTTTAGGTGTCCCCAGGGCAATGACTTTTTCACTTGAGATGCCGAAGGCTTCCTGGTAATACTTTGAAGCATTGACCGAGGAGATAAAACAATAGCGATAGTCTCTATGCCCCCTGTTATTCTGCTTTGCAGCCTTCTTTTTCCCGATCTTGGAGAATCCGGTGTATTTCAATGCGCCGCATGCATGCCATATCTGAACTACCATGGTTTCCCGGGATATCAGCAATCTCCTGATATATGGGCAATAATCATCCAATAGGATTATTCTGGCTTTACCACATTTCCAGGAGACTGAAAATATTTCCGAAGTACTTAATTCATAGAAGATCCTGTCATTCATCCAGTAATCAATCTTCAATTTTGAATTGTCTTTTAAATAGGAATCAATATATTTAAAGTTTCCACTCAGGTCTGATCTTCGGTTAGACAAAAACAGAATGCTTTTTTTTCTTGAGTGAAATGCATTGGATACTCTGTAGATCATAAGGGAAAAAGAGTCTTTCACATCATTGATCCCTCTGGCTTTTCGACAAAAACTGTAGTGTCTGGAGATAACAAGCGCAAACAGGGTCTTCCAAAAACCATTGATCTTATAATTAATACTGGATACTTCCGTAGGCAAAAACATTACAGCCAGCGAATCAAGGATATACCAGGGAAAGAAAAGCAAAGAAATCAACTGATTAAAAAAGCGAAGAAGGAGGGCTAAAACAACCTGAAGTTTGTCAGCTTGTTTTGGCGGATTGATGATAACCGGCGAACCGGCAGTAATCTCAATCTCATTATCACGGAGGACCTTAAAAGAATCAGTTTTTACTCTCTCTTCATCAGGCTCCTGGTCTTTGTTCTCCTCATGGATATAATCCGAATCCTCTGTTTCCGGATTCTTATCGTCCAAATCCATTTTTCGTAAGTCGAGTTCAAAGGGAACCGTCTCATATTGATGCCCATCAAAATCTATATCAAAGGTAAGGTGACAGGTTTTCCATGTGCCATACCAGAAGACAGAAGAAAGAGCGTATCTGTATTTTGCTTTGGCTATCCAAAGGCTTCCGTCTCCTTTATCCATAGGCAGAAAAGACTGGCAGGGCAGAACCATCCGGCGATTATCATAATCATTGCGAAATACAAGTTCTATACGGGGGGCTCTTGCAGCAGGTCTTGTCATTTGGCAGACTATTTCCACTGCAATTGTCATCTTTCTTTTTTCAATATTTAACTCCCTGACTGTAGTTTTAATGCCCATAATCCATCTTCCTTAAAATCAAGCGAAGCCTTTGTTTATGAATAGTGGTTTAAATTCGGATATGATCATACTTTCTCTATATGAGTTACAATCATTCAGAAGCTATTTCCATAATAAAATCAGCAATTCGTCTGGATGCCTGCCCATCTCTCTGGTCAAAATTATTCTTGCAAAACTCTTCCACTTTTTCATGTTCAAAGTCGTGATTAAGAAGTGCCTCTACAAGTTCCTCCTGGGTATATACGATTTTTCCGGGTACATTAATCTCATATTCAAAATAAAAATCTCTTGAGGAAATATAGTCTTCCAGGTCATAAGCATAAAAAAGCATGGGGATATTTAAAAGAGAGGCTTCATAGATTACGGATGAATAATCCGTAATGAGGACATCAGTAATGAACAAGAGATCATTGATTTCTGACTGGCCAGACAAATCAAAAATACGATTCCTGTTTTTCTTTTCTATTGAATAATCTATATGGACAAAAGGATGATGTTTAATGATCAGCACATATTCTTCAGGCAGTCTGTTCATCACAGCATTAGGCTCAAAATGACGCAGACTATAGTATGCATTTGTTTTCTTTTCACCCCGAAATGTAGGTGCAAAGAGAATAACCTTTTTTCCCTTCAGAAGCGGAATTGAAGTATACAGGTCATTTTCTTTCTCAGATCGAATCTCCTGATTAAAAAACATATCTGTTCTCGGAACCCCGTATGGCAGAACTTTCTCTACAGCAATTCCAAAACCTTCTGCGTAAAACCTGGCAATATTTGATGAGGAGACAAAACAATAATTGTAGTCTCTGTGAACCCTCATTACCTGCTCTCCTCCTCCCTTCTTTCCAAGCCGGGAGTAACCAAATGATTTAAATGCGCCACAGGCATGCCAAAGCTGCATGATCTTTGTACCTTCCGAAATGCAAACCATTCTGACATATGGTGTATAATCATCGAGAAGCAGAACCCTGGCTTTCCCGCATTTCCATGCAAGATCAATAATCGACCGCAAACCAAGATCCTGAAAACTCCTGGAAGACAGCCAAAATTCGCATCTCTTACCCATCGGTCCCTTTAAATATTCATATACATACTCAAAATTTCCGGACATATCATCCCGTCGGTTGGACAGAAACAATATGGATTTTTTGTGATGATGGAAAGCATTGGAGAACTGGTAGGAAATCTTCAAAATATCGATCATTACCTGGGACTTCCCTCCCGGGAAACGACAAAAACTAAAAAATCTCCATGCCATATAGTGAAATATTTTCCCCTTTAATCCCAGTTTTCGAAGATTCTTGTCCTTCCGCTCCGTTGGAAGAAAAATAATGCCAAGAACATCAATAAAATACCAGGGAAGACAGAGAAAGCCTAATAATACATTCACAGTTCTTACAAGTATCCCCAGAAGAATCTGAAACATATTGGGTTGAACCGGTGGATTCACTTCGATTGGGACTCCGAGAATGATATCTGCATAATTATCAGCAAACTCCATCCGATCCTTTTTTTCATTTGTTTTTGCATGAGCCTGTTCATCTTTCAGTACATCTGCCGAATTCACAGGATCACTTGGCATAGGATTCCGGTCAGTTTTAAGGGGAACTGATTTGTAAAAAACGCCATCATAACTGATATCAATAGTCATCCGGCATTTTTCCCAACTTCCGTAGGCGAAAAGGTGACGGAGTAAAAATGTATATTTTGCCCCGGCAATCCAAAATGTTTTCGATGGATCATCGGCTTGAGGACGGAAGGAATGGCAGATCATAACCATTCTTCGATTATCCCATCCATTGTCAAAAACCACTTCAATACGAGGTAATCTTGCAGATGGCCTCCTCATCTCGCATAGTGTTTCTATATTCAATGTCAGTATTTCATTTTTCACTACTGCTTCTTTAATATTTACACTTATACCCATCTGATGTATTAACCCTGTTTTGTATTTATAATATGATATTGTTTTTCAAATCGTATTTTCATCAAAAAAATATTTTATAAATCATACTTTGACCACAATGTTATTATATAATAGCTGAGAAGTAATAATTAGTAATCTGATACGCTTTGATTCCCGCAGGACAGCTTTCATAACATAAAAGATCAAAGCATCCCTCTTTTTAACCCCGTATTAGAAAAATGGATGAGGTTTTTATGTATAAGCAAGAATTCTGTAATCGATTATCCACACTCAGAACCTTGAAGAATGTTTCAGCACGGGAGATGAGTTTATCCTTGGGCCAGAATCCCAGCTATATCAACCATATTGAGAACGGCCAGACTCTGCCTTCCATGAGAGGATTTTTCTATATCTGTGATTATCTGAAAATCACACCTGTAGAATTCTTTGAATTTGATAATCAGTTTCCCAATCACTATCAGCACATAATCTCAAACCTTAAAAGCTTAAACTTAGAAGAACTGGAAAGTATTGATAAAATCATTTCTTTGATGGCTCAGTCCAAAAACACATTGACACCGTAAATATTCAGAGAAAAATCAAACAAAACATGATTGTTATCATGTTTTGTTTGATTTTTTTATTAATTCTCTGCTTTCTTCAAATATTTTTCATTGAAAAGACATATTTACTATTTAATCTTGATTTTAACAGTCTTTTTCTTTCCGCTTCCGTCCGTAGCTCTTGCAGTAATTTTGACAGTTTTTCCTTTACCGGCTGCGAAAGTTTTCACCTTACCGGATTTCGTAACTGTGGCATAGCTTGTATTACTGCTTGTCCATCTGAGCTTCTTGTTTGCTCCCTTTGTAGCTTTTGTCGTTGCCTTTAATTTTAAGGATTTTCCTGCTTTAACTTTTTTCTTTCCGGCGATCGTGACTTTCTTTACAACACCCTTCATTCCTTTAATGATAAAGGAGGCTTTTACACCGGAACCATCTGCTGCATAAGCTGTAATCGTTACAGTCTTGCCGGCTGCTTTCTTTGTAAGCTTCACAGAACCTTTGGCATCTACTTTAGCAAGCTTGGTGTTGCTGCTCTTCCAGGTTAAGGTCTTGTTGGTAGCACTATCAGGTAATACCTTAGCCGCAATGACAACCTTCTTTCCTGCAGCAATTTTATGGGAAATAGCTCCAAGCTGGATTCCGGACACTTTTACATTTTCAGGAACATTGATTACAAAGCTTGTTTTCACATCATTATAGGTTAATGTAGCCGGATAAGATCCGTAACCTTTTATAGTCGGATAATTGAGGGAAATATAATCCTCATCAATGAAGAGACCTGAACTTTTCTCAATAAATCCCCAGTATTTATAACCTTCCTCGTCTGTTTTATAATTCCCAAATTCTAATGTTCTCTTGTTTCCGTTATCATAGACGAGTGTCAATTTATCTCCGGAGGCAAAATCATAATAATATTCATCATCATATTTGCTATACCTTAAATCGGAAAGCTTTAAAGTCTTATTTACTGGTGTGTAAGAAAGAGAAGTCAAAGTAGCTGCTTTACTAATAGTAAACTTAAAAGTCCCTGTATGACCTTCATCTTCATCTGCACTAACCCTTACTGTGTATTCTTCGCCTGCATTCAGAGAGTATTCCCTCTTTCGATTCCAGTTAGAATCCGCCAGACCATAATTGTAATCAACGTAGTCATCGTCCTTATCATACAAACTGACATAAATATCAGCATCTTTTACAAGTTCATAAGTCCCTGCTTCCGCGGGTTTAAATGAATAATTATATGTCTCATCAATATCTGTGATATTCACTGTAACTTCTTTTCCTGCAGTTACAGAACCACAATCCTTTGCTTGAGCGATGACACTTTGACCAATAAAAACAGCAAGTGCAATTGCGATTGCACTAAACCAAATCCCCACTATACTAATTGTCTTGTAACTTTTTGTCATAAATTCCTTTCCTCCTGTTTTATCAAGTCTTTTGTCACAGAAGCATAATCCCAAGTAACATAAGCATTTGAATTTCTTTGTTCTCGAGGATTATTCCCCTCCTTTCCTTTAGCTTCTGTATAATATATATGAATTATCAGTTGCCCTTTATTTTAAGACCTTTAAACATCGATTATTAATTGCTATGAAAGCGACTTTTATTCCCATGCATTATACCATTTTAAAGGACTTATTGTCAAATTTTCATGCTTTTAAAAAGCGTATCAAAGAGCAAAAAAATCCCGAGCCAAAAACCCTGTTACAGGTTTTGGTCCGGGATTTGTAAACTGATATTTGATGCTGCTCTCTTCTAAATAGTTCTGTTAAATCTATTGAGGGATACACGGCCTTTGTTTTTCTC
>CADBME010000289.1 GCA_902795715.1 uncultured Lachnospiraceae bacterium
ATCTCGCCCTTACTGATGGATTCCCAGCGGCAGATAATCTGGCCGTAGTCAGGATTCTGGGCGATGAGCTGGCTGCGCTCCTCGTAGGACATCCTGTTAAGGATGACAGGTTTTGGACGTCCGGGAATCCAGTCGGCCTTTTTGGTAAAGTCCAGATTCTCGCCGACCGCGCGAACCATCTCTTCTACCAGGTCAGCGATGGCCGGTGCGGAAGAAAGTCCGGGAGACTGGATACCTACCAGGTTGATCATACCGCGTACAGTCCGGGCATGTTCGATGATGAAGTCCTCCGTGTTGGATGCAGCTCGAAGACCTGCAAATACCGTTGTCACATCTCCGACTCTGGGCAGATCCGGATAGAGATGGTGGATCATGGTATCATAAATCTCATCCAGGGCTTCCTTGGTTGTGGAGAAATCTGTCTTGTCGTCCAGCATCTCGGCATTGGAACCGGCCAGGATGTTGCCCTCTGTTGTGGGCACGATAATCATACCTTTAGATGTCTCTGTGGGCGGGGAATAAATACAGTGATTTACCCAGCCGCCAAACTGTTTGTCAAAGAGATAATACTGGCCGCGTCTGGGACGTACATAGAAATCAACGTCCTCGACCATGGCTGCTATTTTATCGGAATAAAGACCTGCGGAGTTGATCACGACTTTGGGATGGAAGGTCCCGTTTGTTGTGATAACCGCATCAATCTTCTGGTCTTTAACCAAAATATCGGTTACTTCTGTGTTAAGGAACACCTTAGCTCCATTGAGCACGGCATTCTCTGCCATGGCCATGGTAAGTTCAAAGGGATTCATCACGCCAGTATTGGGATTATACAGACCGAAACGAACGGTAGGATTGATATGGGGTTCTTTGATCATCATGGCATCATGATCGATGATCTCAAGATTGGTAATCCCGTTCTCCTCTGCCATCTTCACCTGTTTGTGCATGGTTGCCAGGTCCTCATCACTAAAACCGGCAAAAATTGACCCGCACAGATTCATGTCCACATGAAGTTCATCACAGAGCTCCCTGTAGATCTCCTTGGTTGCCTTAAGAACCAGTTTGCCCTTCAGCTTGTGTCCGTCTACATTGTAGCCGTCATGAAGCATGGAGGAATTCGCCTTACTTGTCCCGGTGCATACATCGCTCTCTTTCTCCACAACCACAACATCGATGTTGTAGCGGGAGAGCTGACGGGCAATGCAGGCTCCGATCACACCGCCACCAATAATCAAAACATCTGTCTTCATATCAGCACCCTTTCTACATTATATTTGCTAACTGCTTCCTTACTGTTCCTAACCCGTGGAGGAATCTGCAAAACCTTCCCCATTAAATACAGATGCCGCCTGGAACACATCAGGCTTTGGAAATGGTTCCGCTGCCTGTGCGTTTCCCGGGATCTGAAAAAAGCATAGCATGGCTTTTAACAAGTTTCAATATGGAAAATAATTTCAATCACCCTTGAAATTATTTTCAGTCATCAGTTGTTGACAGTCCGGAAATTTTCTTCTTCCAAGTTAATCATAATGCACAAACAATCTGCATTCAAGATTGAAATAATTTTCATTCTAATGAGCATATTCACAAAAAAATTGTATAATAATTGCCTGTTTTTGTCTAATATTGACGGTTGCCAAAGAAAGATATTCATAAGTTTTAGCAAATTATAGCAAAAAACCCGCCGAAGCGGGCTTTCTGCCTATATTAAACCTTCTCTGAAAAAAACGGATACTTTCAGTCTCCTTAAAGGAATCAGCTGTTTACATGATCTACCGTGTCATGAACGATATCACGCATCTGCGGCCATGTTCTTACATACTGATCAAAGTAGAATGCATATTTCTCATGGGCTTCCTTATTGGGTGTGTAAGATTTGTCAATCTTTACCATTTCCCTGGCTGCTTCGTCGAGGTCTTTGTAGATGCCGCATCCGACTGCAACGATCATACAGTCACCAAGACAGCCTGCGCTCTGGCTCTCAACGGTGGTATACATGGGAATGCCGGTGATGTCAGCATGCATCTGCATCCAGAAATCGGACTGGGCCAGTCCGCCGCAGGCAGCGATTTCTTTTACGATGTATCCTGCATCGGCCATACATGTCAGACAGTGATTTGCACCATAAGCTACGCCTTCGTATACGGCTCTTGCCATATGGGCTGTGGTGGTTCCCAGAGAGAATCCCCAGAACATGCCGCGGGCTTTGGAGTCTGCATAAGGAGCACGGTTGCCCTGGAAGTAGTCGATCATTACCAGGCCTTCACAACCGATCGGTACAGACTCTGCCTTTTCTGTGATCAGGTCATAGATGCCCATGTCTTTTGATATAGCTTCTTCTGCCCAGGATCCGGGAATCAGCTGGTTTCTGAACCAGGTGAGGATACCGCCGGAGGATGCCTGACCGCCTTCTACCAGGCTGGTTCCATCATAGAGAAGATTGGGATAAGTACCATTTACACCCACTTCGTGGAAGTCTTCGGTAGCCAGACCGAAGAGGCAGCTGGAGGTTCCGCCGATCAGAGCCATTCCTCCCGGGTTGACACTGCCGACACCAACCATACAGGAAACAGCGTCAAGGCTTCCCTCAACAACCATCATGTTTGTGGAAAGTCCAAGTTCTCTTGCAGCTTCTTCACAAACCGGCCCGATGGGTGTACAGGTCTTTAATACATCTTTGGGGAACTTATCAACAACATCTTCCAGTCCGATTGCCTCATAGAGGTCCATGGGATATCCGCCGTTCTTATCATCATAGAGCCAGCGGAATGCAGCTACGGACATGTTTGTGGTCTTCCTTCCGGAAAGCTTCCAGTGAAGCCAGCTGGTGAACTCGAAGATTGTCTCGGTCTTTGCCCAGTTCTCCGGCTCATGCTTCTTGACCCACATACATTTGGGAATCAGGCTCTCTGCGGGAACACCGGAACGATAGAACTTGATGGCATCACAATCTTTGCCCAGCTCGGAAATAGCAACGGCTTCTTCGGAAGCACGAACATCCATCCAGAGGATAGGACGGCGAACGGATTTGCCGTCTTTGTCTAGGAAAAGAGTTGTGGAGCATGTTCCGTCACAGGAAACGCCGATGATGTCCTCAGGATCTACACCGGATTTTTTGATGGCATTGGGAACCGCTTTTTTCAGTGCCTCCCACCATTCATTGTCATCCTGCTCAGCCCAGCCGTTTTTCGGGAAATAGGATTCATAATTCTGAACGTCATAGCCCATGTTCTTTCCGTGAAGGGAGAATACTGCAACACGAACGCTTCCCGTACCGGCATCAATGCCCATAAAATATTTAGCTGCCATAAATGTTTTCCTCCTGTTCATAATGTTGATTGAACTGTTTACTCTTGCATTATGTTTTCTCTTGCCTTGTGTTTCCAGTTACCTTGTGTTTCCAGTTGCTTTATGTTTCCGGTTACTTTATGTCTCCAGTTGCTTTATGTTTCCAGTTGCATTTTCCATCAAAGATACTCTTTCATCTCTTTGAGAGAGTCGTAGATACAGGTAGGCACGACGTCAGATTCCGCTACGGTCTGCATATCGGCCTCACCGGTCAGGACAAGGAATCCCCTGCAGCCGTTGTCAACTCCGGTCCGCACATCGGTGTAAAGGCGGTCTCCCACAAAAGCCATTTCCTCGGGCTTATAGCCGGTAATCTCCGTAATCATATCAACGGTTTCCTTCCAGGGTTTGCCCAGGAAACGGGGCTTCACTCCGGTAGAATCCGTAATCAGGCTGCACATGGCTCCGCAGTCAGGCATAAAGCCATAGTCTGTGGGGCAGTTGGTGTCCATATGAGTGGCTATAAAGGGGACTCCATTGCGGATATAGTGACAGATCCGGTCCAGCTTATGGTAAGTCAAAGTCGTGTCAAAACTCTGGACACATACATCGGGATCCTCCTCCACCAGAATCAATCCCTTTTCCTTCCAGTTTTCTTCCAGAAGAGGGGTTCCGTTCAGGAAAATCTTTGCATTGGGATAGTTCACTTTCAGGAATTCCGCGCAAACATCACCTGCCGTTACAATCATGCTCTCATCCACGTCCAGTCCCATTTTATGCAGCTTCTCTACATAAAAGGAAGGTACTCTGGATGCATTGTTGGTAAAGAAAATAAAATCTCTGTCGGGATCCGCCTGGACCTGACGGATAAAATCCAGAGATCCGTCAATCAGTCCGTCACTGATGTAAACTGTTCCATCCATGTCAAGGACAAATAGTTTTACTCCGTCGAGGGCTTTGTCTTTGGGAATCTGAGGTACGTACATGGAACTTCTCCTTCCTTCTGCCATGGCTTGCCTGACTCATTCTCTCATTGACTGTTCTACATATGGATTGCTGCTAATCGTAATACTTATCGATAATGTAATCGACCAGTTCATCGAGAACACCAAGATCATAGAAAAACTGGAGTCCGGCATAGCGGTCACGCTGCTCTTTGGTATAGGTCAGGATATCCCGGAACTCTTCTTTAGTGAAGACGGTGTATTCTTTCGGCGATGTCATGCCATGCATGGCTCCTATGTATTCCGGAGCTTTTTCAGCCTTGGCCACCGTATCCCGTATGATGGAAAGGATTTTTTCCTCGTTTTGCTCGATCCGGTCAATCCTTCTCCTTACAACCTGGGGATCACTCTGGTGCGCTTTCTCATAAACCTTGAAAATCTGGTCGGCGCTGGTTCCGAAAACCCGATTGATTTCCCCGGCCCATGCGTCATAGTCAAAACGGTCTGCATGTTCTCTTGCCTTGTCGTAGTCGATGTCCATAGTGAGGAACTTCTTGTACATTTCTGCCATGACACAGGTAGCCATACCCACGGATGTACCATGCAGTTCACCGTACAGTCCCTTCAGAGCACATTTCATTTCAAGGACATGGCCCATGGAGTGCTCGGCACCGGATCCCGGGCGGGAATTGTTAACATAGCCCATGGCGATTCCGATCAGGACCAGACATTCCATAAGATACTGGAAAGCATTGGGGTCATTGTTTACGATGCCGTCCACGCTGCCTGCCACCTTATCGGTTGATGCAAGCATGAGATCAGCAACGTTTTCACAGTAGTATTCATCATTGATAATGTGGGACAGTCTCCAGTCGTTGATGGCGATATATTTGGCAATGATATCGCCGATACCTGCGGCAATCATCCGGTCA
>CADBME010000290.1 GCA_902795715.1 uncultured Lachnospiraceae bacterium
AATCAATAAAAGAGTCGGACGATTCGATGGAATCTACTGGGCTATTGCTTTGGCCATCTATCTCTGCTGGAGCTTCATCACAAGCCGATGGGATATCACCTGGATTGTATGGCCGATCGGCGGAGTCCTCTTTGCGGCTTACCGGGAGATCATAAAACTGATCGTCCAGTCCCGGTCCGGGAACAGGTAACTATTGATTTACGAGGAAGCTATTTCATGGAAAACATGGACAAGGGAATATGACAATAGCCTCCCGGGTTCTTATCAAGATACTTCTGATGATACTCTTCTGCAGGGAAGAAGTTGGAAAGCTTTTCAACTTCTACAGCCAGAGGAGTATCATATTTTTTTCTGTATCTCATCAAACTTTCCGCTAGAATAGCATATTCGTCTGAAATTTGAATGTGGCGGTCTTCTCGTGATTGACGATTTTCCATTTATGGATTAAAATAATACGTAGTAAAAATCAGGAGAATCATTATGACTGACAGGCTTCATAAGGTGCATGACATAGACAAATTGTTTTATTATTTCTTTTCGGAGAATGAAACCAATAATATTGTCTTTCGTCTTGTCCTGCGCGGTAAGATCGACAAGTTCATATTGAAGAAGGCACTGAATCAGACAATCAGGCGTTTTCCCAATTTCCGCCAGACTCCTGTAGTGGATCAGGAAGGTAATCTTTTTACTGTGGATAATGATCGGGAAGCGGATGTTTATCCTTATGACAGTGCGGAAGTGGAGCTGGGTACGGATGTTACAGGTGGGTTCCTTTTCCGCATTATGTTCGAAGGTAACACGATATGGATATCTCTTTTCCACTCCCTGTGTGACGGATGCGGGCTGAAAATGTTCGTTCGCAGTCTTCTTTACCACTATTTTACTCTGAGTGGTTATAAGATTCCGAATCAGGGAAGACGATTCCTTACCGAGGACATTCCGACAGATCCATCTGAGCTGGCAGATCCTTTTGCCCTCTGTTCAGATGGACCTATTGTGGAGAATCCATACAGGCCGAATGAAGATGAGGAAATATTGATCCTTCCGGAACCGATCAAGCCTGTTGATGACTGCAGATATCCGGGTCTTTTCCGGTTTGTCCTGGACACAGACAGGCTGGTAAGTCTGGCCAGAGAGGCGGAAACCAGTGTGGATACCTATTTACATCTGCTGACTGCCAGAGTGATACATGATGGTTATAAGACGGATGGAAAGCTCATCTCGGGAATCGGAACAATCGATACAAGGCCTTTCTATCAAAGCATGAGTCTGCAGAACAATGTCGCTTTGTTCTGGCTTTATTACGGAGATGAATTCTTCCGTCTCTCCGACAAGGATGCCTGCAGAATCATCGACCAGAGATTTAAGGCTGAGCAAATCAAAAAAGATATCCTGGATGGATCCATCAGGGAAAGAAAGATTCAGTATAAAGAGCTGTTCGGATTCCCAATCACTTTTGAACAAGGTCTTAAAACTCTGAGAGATTCCATATTGACAAGTCCGGATGTAACAAGTACCTATTTCCTGACCAATATTATGCGCCTGGATCTGGGGAACGAGATGGATGCCCTGGTTGCCGGGGCAGATGTATACGGCACTCCGATTTTCAATTCACCGGTCCTCTTCATTGTGACCCAGGGAAAGAAAACATTTATCAATCTTGTCCAGAGAAATGTTTACCGTCACCTGGCTTGCCGACTTCAGGAGGCCTTCTTAGAAAAGGGCCTGCTGATCAGTGCTGAGATGGGAGACTCCTTTGAATTCGATAAATTAAGAATCCGTAATATTCCGCTTATTCAGGATACAGTTTGATTACCTGTCTCTCAAAGACCGGGAGACAGAGGTTTACTTCCCTGTGAAGAAAAGATAAGAAGAGAATTGTTATTACAGATAACAGGCGCTTTGCCATTTTTTGGTGGAGCGCTTTTTGTATAGCGGATTGTGCAATGATATGATTGTTGACCTGATTTAAAAAAGGACAGGATGGGAAGTAATATGAAGATATGCTATAATTATCATATGACTGACTAAGAGAAAAGATAGATGGACTGTTGATGAAGTTGCAGACGATTCAGACTTTATGGATGCTATTTCCCGAGGAATCGTTTCAATGATGACAAATGTGAAGAATGCCTTTGACATTGCTAATTAGACAGATATATTGGAGGGGCAAAGCGCTTAGGCACACCACTTATGAAATAGGAACAGATACCCTATTTTAGTTGAGGTTACAGAAATGTTAAAACCTGGGTTATATGAACAAGTAATAAACCATGAGATTAAAGCGGAATTGGATGTGATTCCGGAGCAGAGGACTTACACAGATAAGATCGATTCTGCGGAAGCTTCCGGGATTCTTACCAGCTATATTTCTGAGGTTATTAAGAAAGGGCTGGATAGTATCTCAGATAGTGATGGTATTTCTTCTCAGATTGGATTAGTCAATAAGATCATAGGTATGATGGCCGGGGAAACGGGTGAAAACTATGATGAATTAGCAGTGACTGAGGATGCAGAACAGCTTTTGGCCTTGCTTTCCGATAAGGATCCACTGGTGCGTATTGGCAGGAAAAAGGCTAAAGATGTAGCTCGGCCTGAGACGTCCGTTGCGCATAGCAGTTTATTTACCGGTGCTGTGCATGAACCACAGATGTTTTCTGAGTTGAAAAAAGAGATTGCCACAGCAGATCGGATTGATATGCTGGTATCTTTTATTCGATGGAGTGGGCTTAGGCTGATTATCGAAGAATTGCGTTCTTTTACAGATCGGGGCGGCAGATTGCGGGTTATTACGACATCATATATGGGTGCAACGGAGCTGAAAGCGGTAAATGAATTAGTCAAGCTTGCAAATACAGAACTGAAAGTATCCTATGATACTAAGCGCACAAGGCTTCATGCCAAGGCTTACGTGTTTTACAGGAATTCTGGTTTTACCACAGCCTATATCGGTTCTTCCAATCTGTCGAATGCAGCTATGGCAAATGGGCTTGAGTGGAATGTCAAAGCTACTGCAAAAGATATGTTCTCTACTATTCAAAAGATAGAGGCTACCTTTGAAAGCTATTGGAATACACGTGAATTTGAAACTTATGATGAATCTAAGAGT
>CADBME010000291.1 GCA_902795715.1 uncultured Lachnospiraceae bacterium
TCCGAGGGATGTCAGCACGACGACGCCCAGAAGATTCAGAGGATCCGGTCCGAAGAAGGAAGCAAAGATACCCGGTGTGGAGGAGACTTCCGCATCCTGGACTCTGGCCAGTCCGTCAAGAGCTGCCATAAATCCTCCCTTACTGTTTAATACCGCCATGATAATGACTACGATACCCACCAGCATGACCATGCCCTGGATGAAATCGTTGATTGCTGTGGCCATGTAGCCGCCGGCAATGACATAGATGGCGGTGAGAACAGCCATCAGAATGATACAGATAGAGTAATCTATATTAAAAGCCATTCCGAATAATCTGGAAAGTCCGTTATACAAGGAAGCCGTGTAGGGAATCAAAAAGATGAAAATGATAACGGAAGATACGATCTTAAGGGCATTGCTGGAATAGCGCTGTCCGAAAAACTGGGGCATGGTCGCCGAATCCAGATGCTGGGTCATGATTCTGGTTCTTCTTCCCAGAATAACCCAGGCCAGAAGAGAACCGATTACCGCATTGCCGATACCGGCCCATGTGGCAGCGATACCGTATCTCCAGCCAAACTGGCCGGCATATCCGACAAAGACTACGGCAGAGAAATAAGAAGTACCATAGGCGAAAGCCGTAAGCCAGGGGCCGACAGAACGTCCGCCCAGAACAAAACCGTTTACGTCTGTAGCGTGTTTTCTGCAGTAGAATCCGATACCGATAAGGACAGCAAAGTAGATGATCAAAAGCAATAGTTTCATGGTGGTTTCCTTTCATTTTTTCTTTTTCTGGTGATGAGAAGCAGTTGTGGAGGATCTCTCTTTTCACAGTGAAGAGAAGAAGATCATGGCCCCTGCTCTCTCAAGTGTAAAAAACAGGGAGATAATTGATTTACCACTTTAGTCTTCAACACTTTATATATTTAAACCATAAAAACTTTAACACATAAAACAAAAAAAGTCAACACAATTGACTAGGATTAAAAAAACTGCTAAAATAAAAACAGAAATCATGGACTGAATCTGAGTGGATGAAGACCGATTGCTACTGATTGCGGAACTTTTAAAGTTGTGGCATTTATAAGAGGAGGGAAGTATTATGAAAAAAATGACTAAGACATTTCTGGGTACCCTTGTACTGGTATTTGCACTGGCCTTGCTGATTTCGGGAAGCGTTTTTGCCAAGGGCAGCAAAGGCAGCTGGTATTCAAAGTTAAGAAAGTCCAAGAAAAAAGAATACGGCTACTACAGGGGACTGGACATCGACCGGGACGGAAAATACGAGCTCTTTTTATCCAACCAGAAAAAAGGCAATCTGGATTATGAAGGGCAAATAGAAATCTGGACCCGCTATAAAAACAAAAATGTCCGCTTAATAACCTTTAACGGTGGCGGTGGCTGCAAGATCTTCCAGTATAAGAAAAAGAAGATGATCGGTCTTTATTTCAGATTATCGGGAGAGAAGAATCTTTTCCTGCTTAAGCTGAAAGATGGATATCTTGTTCCCTATGCTTCGATTGATTATTACGCTCCTAACCATTATCCTCTGTACGATAACAAGGAAGCCGTCTACAGGATCAATTCCATGCCTGTTTCCAAGAGTAAATGGAAGAAGGCCTGGAAGAAATACTATGCTTCCAAGTACAAAATCAAGTCCTTTAATAAGAATAAATAATGACTTTCAGATTTATATTTTTACACAGGCAGGCAGGGATGGGGTCCCGGCGGTAAGCGCGGAAAGACCGGGCCGCCTGACCATGGAAGACTTCAAAAACTGGCAAAATGCAAGAAGGCGTTTTGCCAGTTTTCTATCCCGGTAAATATTCGGCTGTGGATAAAGCTGATTCAGATCAAACAGCTGGACAAAGGGCCTTGACCGGAAAATATCTGAAATCAGTCCTGGAATAAATAAAGAAGAGTAAGAAAAAGGAGGGAATCGATGAAAAATATTTTATATGCAGCTTCCGAATGCGGGCCTTTTATCAAAACCGGAGGCCTGGGGTCTGTCCTGGCTTCCCTTCCCCGGGAATTAAACAAGGAAGAGTATGATGTCCGGGTGGTAATTCCCTGCTATGCATGCATTCCCGATGAATATAAGAAAAAAATGGAGACGGTTCTTTCTTTTCCTGTCCGGCTCAACTGGAGGGAAACCTACGCCACAGTCCGGCAGCTGAAAATGGAGGGAGAGACCTTTTACTTTATAGAACATCCGGATTATTTTGAAGGGGAGGAACCCTACGGGGACATCTGGATGGATATTGAAAAGTTCAGTTTTTTCTGTAAAGCTGTGCTGGATATGCTGTCCTGGCTGGACTATCAGCCGGATTTGATTCACTGTCATGACTGGCAGGCTGCCCTGATTCCGGTTTATCTTAAATCCTCTGCCTATGCCTGCAATCCCTTTTATCAGAAAATCCGCACCCTTATGACCATTCACAACCTGAGATACCAGGGGACAACGGACATCGATCGTCTGAAAGATATTACCGGTTTGCCGGAAGAAATGTTTTCCTTCGACTTACTGGAGTACTATGGAAATGCTAATCTGCTCAAAGGGGGCATAGCCTGTGCGGATCAGATTACAACCGTCAGCAAGACCTATGCGGAGGAAATCTGTACGCCGGAGTACGGGGAAGGCCTGGAAGGAATCCTTAATTACCGGAAAAAAGACCTGACCGGGATTGTAAATGGCCTTGATTACAGCTTTTATAATCCGGCAAAAGACCCGGCTATTCGGAAATGTTACGGTGTAAAAAGCCGTATCAAAGCTCACCCGGAAAATAAAGCAGACCTCCAGGAGACGACAGGCCTTCCGGAAGATCAGGATCTAATTACTCTGGGCATCGTTTCCAGGCTGACCGAGCAGAAGGGTCTGGACCTTTTGGGACCTGTCATGGAAGACCTCCTCAGTCTGCCGGTTCAAATATTTGTTCTCGGCGGAGGACAGCCGGAATATGTGAAGATTTTTGAGGATGCAGCGGCAGCTCATCCGGACCGGGTTTATATGAATGTCAATTACTCGGATGGTCTGGCGAAAAAGTTTTATGCCGGTTGTGATGCCATCCTGATGCCATCCCGCTTTGAACCCTGCGGACTCAGCCAGATGATGGCCCTCCGCTACGGGGCCCTCCCGGTCATACGGGAAACCGGCGGTCTCAAAGATACCGTGGCTGTCTATGGAAAAGCCGACAAACCGACCGGCTTTGGTTTTGAGGAGGCAGATTCCCAGGACCTTTTGGCATGTCTTGAAAATCTCTGTAAGGTCTATAAAGAAGAAAAGGGAACCTGGCAGGAGATGGCAGACCGGGGAATGAAGAAGAACTATTCCTGGAAAGCATCCTGCAAAAAATATGAAAAACTCTATGGCAAGCTGCTGAAGTAAGATGAAAAAAGACCATGGCCGGGCATTACAGCTTTGCTGTGGTCTTATTTTTTCAGGGTGAATTATCATATAGTTTCAGATGACAGGGAATGGAGTATACAGATAAACAGACTATTCCGGCATGGAAGAGTGAAGAGAGAGATTACATAAATATTTGGTAATAACACATATTTATAGAAACATTAATTTCTTGTGCCGTGATTATAAAAAACTGCATATAAGACTAATCATTATAAATATTGAGAACAAAGCCCTTTTCATGTGTTGTTTGCAGATAAAATATTGAATTTGATGTCATTTCAATATAAATGAATGAATTTTCAAGGCTAAATTCCTTCAATAAAGATTCATTTTACTATGGAAAAAGTATTAATAATCCTTTATAATACGTAGTTAAGGTCCTAATCCGTTTGGGGGATTAGGCATGCAAGAGTGATGTATTCGATTAATGGAGGTGCGATATGCCGAAGAGAACTGACATCCACAAAGTACTGATCATAGGTTCCGGCCCGATCATTATCGGCCAGGCGTGTGAATTTGATTATTCCGGAACCCAGGCCTGCAAAGCTTTACGGTCTCTGGGTTATGAGATTGTTCTTGTGAATTCTAACCCTGCTACGATTATGACGGACCCAGAAATGGCGGATGTGACTTACATTGAGCCTCTGAATGTGAATCGTCTGGAGCAGATCATCGAAAAGGAAAGGCCGGATGCCCTGCTCCCCAATCTCGGCGGACAGTCCGGTCTTAATTTGTGTTCCGAGCTCTACAAAGCAGGCATTTTGGATAAATACGGTGTCAAGGTAATCGGTGTCCAGGTAGATGCCATCGAGAGAGGTGAAGACCGGATCGAATTTAAAGAGACCATGGAGTCTCTGGGCATTGAGATGGCCCGTTCGGAAGTTGCCTATTCGGTGGAGCAGGCTCTGGAGATTGCCGACCGTCTGTCCTATCCGGTCGTTCTCCGTCCGGCTTATACCATGGGCGGAGCCGGCGGTGGTCTTGTTTACAATAAGGAAGAGCTTACTACCGTATGTTCCAGAGGACTCAAGGCCAGTCTGGTCGGACAGGTTCTGGTGGAAGAGTCTGTCATGGGCTGGGAAGAGCTGGAGCTTGAGGTTGTCCGTGATAAAGAAGGAAATATGATCACGGTCTGCTTCATTGAAAATATCGATCCCATGGGTGTTCATACCGGTGATTCTTTCTGTGCCGCACCCATGCTTACTATTTCCGAAGAACTCCAGGCCAGACTCCAGGATCAGGCCTATCGTATCGTGGATTCCATTGAAGTCATCGGCGGAA
This sequence comes from uncultured Lachnospiraceae bacterium, assembly GCA_902795715.1. Next base: position 4,670 of record CADBME010000291.1, read on the forward strand.
CCAATGTACAGTTTGCCCATGATCCGGTCAGCGATCGAATCATTGTCATTGAGATCAATCCCCGTACTTCCCGTTCATCCGCTCTGGCCTCCAAGGCTACCGGATTCCCCATTGCCATGGTTTCCGCCATGCTGGCTTCCGGCATGACTCTCAAGGATATCCCCTGCGGCAAGTACGGCACGCTGGATAAATATTATCCCGACGGAGATTATGTTGTAATCAAATTTGCCCGCTGGGCTTTTGAGAAGTTCAAGGGTGTTGAAGATAAACTGGGAACCCAGATGCGGGCGGTAGGCGAAGTCATGAGTATCGGCAAGACCTACAAGGAAGCCTTCCAGAAGGCCATCCGGTCTCTGGAGAAAGACCGCTACGGATTAGGTCATGTGAAAGATTTTGATACATGGACCAAGGAGAAATTACTCCGCGCTCTGAAAACACCGTCATCCGAAAGACATTTCCAGATGTATGAAGCCCTGAGGAAGGGAGCGACTGTTGAGGAAGTCTTTAAGGCAACCCATGTCAAGAGATGGTTTATCGAGCAGATGCTGGAGCTGGTTGAGGAAGAAGAGAAAATTCTCAGCTGCAAAGGGTCTGTCCTTCCCGACGATCTGCTGACCCAGGCTAAAAAGGATGGATTTTCTGATAAATATCTGGGAGAACTCCTGGAGATTCCGGAGGAAGATATCCGGGTAAGAAGACTGGCCATGGGTGTCAAAGAAGCATGGCATGGCGTTCACGTCAGTGGAACCAAGGACAATGCATATTACTATTCCACCTACAATGCGGAAGATAAGAATCCGGTCAAGAATGACAAGCCCAAGGTTATGATCCTCGGCGGAGGCCCCAACCGGATCGGTCAGGGTATCGAATTTGACTATTGCTGTGTACATGCAGCCCTTTCCCTGAAGAAACTTGGATTCGAGACCATCATTGTCAATTGTAATCCGGAGACCGTTTCCACAGACTATGATACCTCCGATAAGCTCTACTTTGAGCCTCTGACCCTGGAGGATGTACTGAGCATTTATGAGGAAGAGAAGCCGGTCGGTGTCATCGCACAGTTCGGGGGACAGACACCCCTCAACCTTGCAGCGGA
>CADBME010000292.1 GCA_902795715.1 uncultured Lachnospiraceae bacterium
GTATGCCCTGTAAGAAGTTCATTTATCAAGGCATGTGGGGCCTGGTTATTTCCCAGGAGGGAGGTTATTTCTTTATATGCTCGGCAACGACAATTGTGAATCCTGACGGTGAAACCAACATTGCTGATCTTGATGATCCGGTATTCTCCACCTTACCGCCCTGGACGATCGTAAATCCGCGAGCAGTCAGAAGATTGTATGCTTCATCAAAACTATCGACATTCATACGGATGGATGTGATGTCCTGAGGGACTGCTGCCGACGTAACATCAACATGAAAGCCATTGGCGTCCTTCATACGATTAGCTGAGAAATTCTCACCTGTTTTGTTATGGCGTTTTTCGAATCCGAGTTCTTCAAATAGGGAGACAATATTCTCTGCATCCTGTGATAAAATAAGTGGATTAAAAGTTGTGATCTTCATTGTGTCCTTCTCCTTTATAATCATTGAGTGTGTAAGTGGAACTGAGTATATCTCCTAATAGGGAGTAGTTTTTATTTTAAATGTTCGGCAATAACAACCGGGAATCCAGATGGCGAGAACAGCATGGTGTCTTTTGAAGAACTTGTTTCTGTAATCTTATCACCGCGTGGATTTACAAACCCATGGGAAATAAAGAAATCATATGCTTCCTGAAAATTATCAACGTTAATAGCGATCGCTGTCAGATCCTGAGGAACGATTTCTGAACTTGCGACATGAATGCGGTTTCCGTGGGTGTCTTTCAGGTTGTAGTTTGTATTCTGTCCACCCTCAATGTCAGTTTTAGTGTGGCGCCTTTAGAAGCCGAGATCTTCGAACACCTTGATTGCAGCCTCATGGTCTTTTGTAACGATTATCGGGCAAAATCCTGTGTTCTTCATAATGATTCTCCTTTATTTTTTTGATTAAATTTTACCCGTCCATTATAACACGCGTTGTCAATACCCCAATTGAGATATACACAATTTTTTTGTACTGATTAGTATCCAGAATGCCAATGGGACTGACAAAAGCTGGTTATGGATAAGATGTCTCCTGCCAGGCGACCTTTTGGCATCTCTTAGGTGTTATCATGAGGCCTGTAAGATTAAAATATGACATTTATGATATCCATGCATCTTCGTAAAATCATGGAGCAAAGACTTTACAGGCATGGTATCATAGGAAGAGAAGAGGAGGAAATGACAATGTTAGGAGCAATTTTCGGCGATATTGTAGGATCTGTATATGAATTCGATAATACCCATGACTATAGATTTGTTCTTTTAAGCAAGTATTCTCGGCCTACGGACGACTCCTGTATGACCATTGCCGTGGCAAGGGCTTTGATGGACAGTTGGGGCAAGGATGATTTCGCCATCAGGGCAAGTGTGGTAAAGGAAATGCAGACCATCGGAAGGAGGTATCCCGATGCCGGCTACAGCGGGATGTTTTACCGATGGCTTAGACAGAAAAACCCGCAGCCTTACAACAGCTTCGGGAATGGGTCTGGCATGAGAGTCTCCCCGGCAGGCTGGCTCTACAAGACTTTGGAGGACACTCTGCATGCGGCAAAGCTCACTGCGGAAGTGACCCACAACCATCCAGAAGGAATTAAAGGAGCCCAGGCTATAGCTGCCTCCATCTTCCTGGCCTGGGCCGGAGCGGACAAAAAGCAGATCAAAAAATACGTAGAAGACAACTTTGGATACAACATGGACAGGACACTGGCCGAGATCCAGCCCACATACCAGTTCTATGCCATCTGCCAGAGATCGGTACCGGAGGCTATCATCGCATTTCTGGAAGGGGAAGACTATGAGGATACCATCCGGAAAGCCATCTCCTTAGGAGGAGATAGCGATACCATCGCCTGCATGGCCGGTGGGATCGCCGAAGCATATTTCGGTATGCCGGACTATTACAAGGTAGAAGCCATGAAACGATTGGATCAGCCCATGAGGCAGATCGTTACAGACTTCCAGGAATTCTGCCATGAACATTCCGGGAAACCAAAGATCTGAACCCGCATTTAACCCTGAAGTTTATCGGATCGCTGCTGAAGTCATGGACTACACATGATAAAGAAAAAACGAGATCTGAACCCGCATTTAACCCTGAGAACTATCGAATTGCTGCAGGAGGCAGGGACCACAAATGATAAAAAGACATGGTAAAGCAATCATCATAGTGTTTCTGGCAATCATCACTTCTGTGGTGGTCACAGGTATCTTTGTACATCAAGCGATGCCCGTCACAGAACTTGCCACATCTTCTTCAGGATGCTCATTAAAAGATTTGCCAGACTACAACGGGAAGCCCTATGTCCGAATCAATGATAACCAGCCCACTTTCTCAGAAGAGGAGCTGACCAAAAAGACATTTGAGCAGTACAGTGACCTTGATGACCTGGGAAGGTGCGGGACGGCTTATGCCATTATAGGCCCGGAGACCATGCCTAAGGAAGAAAGGGAACCGATCGGTTCGGTCCATCCCTCCGGCTGGCAGGTCACCAATTACCATGATCTGATCGATGGAAACTATCTCTATAACCGTTGTCACCTGATCGCATTTTCCCTGGCCGGGGAGAATGCCAATGAACAGAATCTCATCACTGGTACCAGGTACCTGAACACGGAAGGAATGCAGCCTTTTGAACTGATGGTATTGGAGTATATCCGTGACACAGGCAACCATGTGCTTTACAGAGTCACACCCGTATACGAGGGAGATAACCTGGTAGCAAGCGGAGTGGAGATGGAGGCTATGTCTGTAGAAGATCAGGGTGAAGGTATCTCTTTCCACATCTTCGCCTATAATGTCCAGCCGGGCGTGATCATCGATTATAAAACCGGAGATAACCGGCTGGATCCGGACTATCAAAAACAGGAGAATACAGAAACAGATGAGAAATCATTAGAAGAAGAGAGTACGGAAATAGAGGAGAAATTTTCGGAAGAAGAGAAAGATCAGACTCTTGTGCCATCGGAAACCCAGGAGAGACAGTCAGAAGAACATTCATATGAAGAAACGGAAGTGACTTATATCCTGAACACAAATACTCACCGCTTTCATCATCCTTCCTGCGACAGTGTCAACGATATGAAGGAGAAGAATAAGGAGACTTCCACCGAAAGCCGTGAGAAACTCATTGAAGAAGGGTATCAGCCTTGTGGCAACTGTAAACCCTGAAGATGTTTACATGTAAGAAATTTGTTCCGCAGAAAGCTATGCCACAAGACATCAGCAGTGCGGATAGGATCCTGACATCCTTTGTCGGACTGGATGCAGACAGCTTATTGTTTTAGCATACCGGGTTCCCCTGTATCTCGACAAATGGATAATCACCAATTTCAAGTTCTATGGCACGCCTGACAAGATTAAACCAGGACCTGCAATGGTCCAGGATCACGGCATCCGATGTGATGACATTATCCCGCCCGTACAGACTCCGGTCCACATCCCGGATCACTGCAAATTCAGTTTCCACCGAAGAACCGGAGAAAAGCTCCGCAATCTGCGCTTTCAGCCTGCCGGAATTGGATACCGGAGCATCGATCAGGAAATGTGCCGTCTTCACATTTTCTGTCTCCAGAAGCTTCCGGATCGACTGGATAGCAGGCCTTGTTTTATCGATCAGACGATAAGTACCCCGCAGTCCCGCCAGGTCCCGGATAGTCCCGTCCATGCACAGAAGCAGCGTAGAATCAGAAAAAGCGATTTCCAGGGAGATGACAGTATTAAAACAGTCAATAGAGACTTCACAGCCAGGTTCCAGCCTGGCTTTTTCTTTTGCCTTCCGGCTGGCAACAGCTTGATCTGTGGCGATACTCCTGACCAGGGCCAGGCGCTGCCGTTCTGACAGCAGATAATGGTTCCCGA
>CADBME010000293.1 GCA_902795715.1 uncultured Lachnospiraceae bacterium
CAGACCGACAATCTTGTGTGCTATTTCATTGGGGATATTCTTCCCGTCAAATATTATATTTCCACCTGCTTTTTTTACTATTCCGGAAATAGCATGAAGGGTCGTCGTTTTACCTGCGCCATTCGAGCCGATCAGCGCAACCACTTCCCCTTCATCCACGTAAAAAGACAGGCCTTTTAAGGCGGGGATGACACCATATTTTACCTGAAGGTCATTGATCTCTAGTATTGCCATTACGAATCCTCTCCTTCATCATCCTCATCGACAATTCCCTTGCCCAGATATGCCTCAATTACCTGGGGGTTGGACTGGATCTCCTGCGGTATGCCGTTTGCGATAAGCTCCCCGTGATCCAGAACCAGAATCCGGTCGGAAATACCCATGACAAACTTCATGTCATGTTCGATCAAAAGGACTTTCTTTTCCATTTTCTGTGTCATATGACGAATCAGAGCCGTAAGCTCTTCTTTCTCCACGGAATTCATGCCGGCGCCCGGCTCATCAAGGAGGACCAGCTTGGGATTGGTGGCCAGGGCTCTGCCGATCTCAAGCAAACGCTGCTTGCCGTAGGGAAGATTGGTGGCCAGTTCACCTTCTTTGTCTTTGAGACCCACAATTTCCAGTATCTCCTCACATTCCTCTACGATAGCCTGCCGCTGAAGCTTAAGCTTTTTTCCACCAAAGAGAACCCGGGCCAGGTTCTCCTGGTTGCAGGCCGGATGAGCGACCAGAAGGTTCTCCAGGGCTGTCATATCATGGAAAAGGCGAATATTCTGGAAAGTCCTTGAAATCCCTTTGGCAACACGCTGATGAGCCTTGAGATGAGTGATGTCTTCACCCATGAAAATGATATTGCCGGTGGTTGGCCTGTAGACTCCGGTCAGCATATTAAAAAAGGTAGTCTTACCTGCGCCGTTGGGGCCGATCATGGAGAGAATCTCATTATCTTCCATGGTCAGGCTTACATTATCTACCGCAGTCAGTCCGCCGAAAACCATGGAAACATTATTGGCACGTAATATCTCACTCATATTGTCGCTTCCCTCCTGCCTTAATCTTATAGATATTCTTCACTCTGTGGCTTACACCCCAGAAGCCTTCCGGCTTGAAAATCATCATAAATACCATGAGGGCACCGAAAATCAGCATGCGGTAATCGCTGATAAAACGGAGGATCTCCGGAATCATGGTAAGGATGGTCGCGCCGATCACAGATCCGGCCAGACTGCCCAGGCCTCCCAATACAACCATAGCCAGAATGGTTACCGATGTATTGTAAATAAAAGTTGTGGGGCTGATGTAGGATTCGAAGGAAGCATAAAAGCATCCGGCAATCCCGGCCAGTCCGGACGAGAGGATAAAGGCGATCAGCTTATATTTTACAGGATAGATACCTATGGATTCCGCTGCGATCTCATCGGATTTGATGGTCTGCATGGCCATACCGAAGCCCGAATTGATCAAGCGTCCCATCAGGAACAAGACGATCAGGACCATGATCAGGATCAGATAATAAAAGAAAGTTGCTCCGGTAATGGTGATGCCTCCCAGCTGAATCCGGGTTCCCTGGGTAAACTGAAAACCGAAAACAGACGGTCCGGGTATGGCCCGAAGCCCCATGGGGCCATTGGTGACCTCATCCCAGTTAATAAAAACAAGGCGGACAATCTCGCCAAAGCCCAGGGTGACGATCGCCAGATAATCTCCACGAAGGCGGAGTGTAGGAATTCCCAGCAAAAGACCGAACAAGCCGGTGACAATAAAGCAGAGAACCATGGCGACAAAGAAATTGAGCTGCATTCTCAGCATAAGGAGTGCGCCCACATAGGCTCCGATTCCGAAGAAAGCGGCATGCCCAAGGCAGAGCTGACCTGTGAACCCCGTGATGAGATTCAGGCTCAGGCTGAGAATGACATATATTCCGACCATGATGGCGATACGCAGATAATAGGTGTTGGAAATAAGGAAGGGGAAAGCAGCAAGGAGAGCGAACAGGACAATTCCCATAATCTTTTTGTACCTGCCCAGTCCCTGCAGCAGGTTGTTTATATTCTGCAGCATGTCTACTCTCCTTTCCTATACCTTGTCGATACGCTTCTTGCCCATAAGTCCGGAAGGACGGATGATCAGGACAAGGATCAGAATACCGAAGGCAAAAGCATCCTTGTATCCGGCAGATATATAACCGGCTCCAAGCGTTTCCACAATACCGATCAGAAAACCGCCAAGCATGGCACCGGGGATACTTCCGATTCCACCCAGAATAGCCGCAGCAAAGGCTTTGAGACCATAGGAATAGCCGACCAGGGGATAGACTGCATCATAGTAGGTACCTACCAGTACGCCGGCTACGCAGGCCAGAGCTGATCCCACACCAAAGGTCATGGCAATAACCATTTCCGTATTGATACCCATGAGCTGGGCTGACTTAATAGACTGGGAAGTAGCTCTCATGGCAACACCGATCTTAGTCTTATTGACGACAAAATAAAGGATGGCCATGAGGAAAAGACAGAGGATGATAACACCGACCTGGATGTTGGAAATGGCGATACCGCCAAATTCAAATGTACTTTCCTTAATCTCCTGAACGTAAGAATGGGTCTCAGTTCCCCAGACAAGCTGGGCAAAGTTTTCAAGGAAAATGGATACACCAAGGGCAGCAATCAGAATAGACAGGGCATCTGCTCCATTTACACGGATAGGCCTGTAACAGACCCTCTCAATCAGAATACCTACACCCGCCGTCACAATCATGGCTAAAGGATAGGCAATATAGATGGGAAGTCCTGCGCTCTGAACCAGCAGCAGGCCAAGAAAACTGCCCACCATGAAGACATCACCATGGGCAAAGTTAACAATCTTGAGAATACCGTAGACCATGGTATATCCCAGAGCAATCAATGCGTAA
>CADBME010000294.1 GCA_902795715.1 uncultured Lachnospiraceae bacterium
ATAAAGAAGAGTAATAATTCATATTTTCAAGGGGCTTGGATGGATGGACCGGATACTGATTCTATTGAAGGAGATATCAATAATTTCAATAGGTTTAGAGAAAATGAAGCTAAGGGCAACTATATCGATATAAAGAATTCAATGAATCAGCCATACGATTATCTCGCTGGCTTCACAAATGGTGGAGATCCGCTCAATATGTCAGATATAGAAAGCTATATTCGTAATTGGAAGCCATAGATTACTCATCATATATCACTTCAAGGTCACACCAGCATTTATCATCAATATCTTTTAAGTGTAGGTTGTTATCCCTGATATCATCTTTATTGATGGTCTCAGGGGAAAAGATAATTGGCCCGACTTCTGTGTGGTCGCCGGGAGCAAGATTAACGCTGATTGTTGCCGGCGCATCCTGATCGGTTTCGTAAGAAATCACAGCATCACAAATAGAAGCACCATTAATGCTCAACTTCACTTCTTTAAGAATTATTGAATTGATATATTTATCAGTACCATTGACAAGGTATAGATTGGCTTTTATGCCATCATTGTAGTATTCGACTTTTTTAGGTCTGAGAATAATCTGCCCGGCTTCAGGAGTAAAGTTGGCAATATCTGAGAATACGTCATCATTCTGTTCATTTACAGTATTATCTTCTGTAGAATTGTTTTCGGTAGAGTTATTCTGAGCGTCGGTCAGTCCTTGCTCAAATGTAGATACAGGTTTGTTAGCGGTGGTGCTTTCGGTTTTGTTTTCAGTATCCGGTTCTGTATGTTCATAAGAAACGGTGTAAACCGGATTAGAGTCATTTCTTGAAAGCTTAATGATAAGGACTATGGAAATGACAATAAACAAGATTGCAACAGTAAGAAGACCGGAAATGATAAGGATTTTTTTATTCTTCTCTTTATTGATCTTAGCTTCTGCCTGGTGTAACTGAATACGGTTTTTTATCGTAGTAATAGTATCAGAATAATTATCAGTTGAAAAGTAAGTATCTTTGCTGTCTGATATGATATGAATTCCGCTTTTGCTGCATATTTGAATAAAATCACTTATACTTATATCTAACTGCTCGGCACGGATAGTTTCATGGATTGAATAAAAACTTTTTTTGCTTTCGTGGATATAGTTTTCAATGATAATGTCTATAGCATCATAGTAACTTACTCCATTTTTATCAGTCACGGATTTAAAGTTATACGCCAGTTTTTTCATGTCAGAGATGGCGTCATAATAACTGTAAGTTGTTGACGATGAATCAGATGCCTGATTATCCTCAATATCCCTGGCTTTTTTATGAGCAGCTATCTGATTACGATACAGTGTCATAAGTCGATAGAGAAGATTATCAAAGAGAGAATTCTTCCCATAAACTGTATCAATATTCTGTTCTTCCGGGTGGAAAAATGAAAGGATATAGATACGAAGATCCATGTTGAATTTCATAAGCTTGAGAAGAGCTTGAAAGTCAAAATCATACACGGAGTTGTTTTCAGGACGTACTATGCGGTACTCCCTCTTATTCTGAGAGTCCTGCTGCTTAAAGTATTCAAACCATTTCGGACCGATAGCATCCGAAAGGGCAGCATCTACCCCCTTAGCCATGCATACGGTTAGTATATCTTTAATCTGATCGGCGGTTTCCTGAATTGAACTCATTTTAATCCTCGTTAACAATCATAGTATGACATTCACGTCATAAACTTTAGCATAAAAAAGGTTCCGTTTCAACGGGATGTATATATCACTGTCAAAGTATGAAATAGGAGAATTGAACATGTATTGTAATGATTGTGGTTTTGAAGTAGAAGATGGTTCACGCTTTTGTCCTTGCTGTGGAGCTACTATAGCACAAATTTCTTATGTGGCGCCTCAGAACGTAAGCAAGATTGAGAATAATTATATAGAGAATACAAATGCAAATAATTCTTCTTCCGGCGCACAAACTGTAAAGAAGAATAAGAGTAAGCTCCTATGGATAATTGCAGCAGGTGTATCAGTGATTGTTCTGGGATTGTTATTGATAGGCGTTGTGATAGCAAGGACGGTTCTTACAGATAAGAATGCTGATGTTGAAATAGTTTCCAGTTTTTATAAGAGCTTTTCAGAAGATGACATAGTGTATGCTGATACGGGTGAGGCATATGTTGCAAATCAGTTGATAGTAAGGTTTAAAGAAGATGTAAGTATTGACGAAGTAAAAAAGGTTTTACATAAGGTTGATGGTCTGATAATTGGAGTTAATATACTTACCAACTCGTTTCAGGTTGATTTTTCTGACTTAAAAAATGCCAATCTTGATTTATTAAGAGAGAAACTCTTAGAAGACGCATCTGTAATTGATGTTAGTTATAACTATGTATATAAATTTACGGACGCGGAAGATGAAAATAACTTCGACAATACACTTATGGGAATTCCACAAGTAAATGTTGATAATAA
>CADBME010000295.1 GCA_902795715.1 uncultured Lachnospiraceae bacterium
AATAAGACATTAAAACACATTGAAATGGAGGAGGAAGAAAATGACTTACATTGTAAAAATGAACGGAAAGCAATATGAAGTCGAGGTCGAGCGACATTCACCTTTCCACATGCTGACCCGCGAAGAAATCGAGGCAGGCGGCAGCGCTGCCCTTGACAGCAAAGCTGCTCCTGATTCGGCCGCCAAACCGGCTCCGGTAAAAGAAGAAACAAAAGAAACAGAAAAAAAGGACAATGCTCCTGCTGCATCTACCGGCAATCCGGGAGAAATACTCTGTCCCATGTATGGAACGATTCTTTCGGTAAATGCTCAGGCCGGAAGCAAAGTGAGTGCAGGAGATGTCGTATTCATGATAGAAGCCATGAAAATGGAAACTGAAATCGTTGCACCGGTTGACGGAGAGATTACTGAGATCAAAGTGGAAGCCGGTCAGTCTGTAGAGGCCGATCAGGTACTTGCTGTAATCGGATAGAAAGGAGAGGACAGGATGAGCTTCATTTCGATCCTGCTCAGTTTATTAAAAGATTCCGGTTTTGCAAAAATGAATATGCAGAGCGGAATTATGATATTGATATCATTTGTCCTTCTTTTCCTGGCCATTCATAAAAAATTTGAACCCCTTCTGCTGCTGCCAATCGCATTCGGCATGTTCCTGTCGAATCTTCCGGATGCCGGTACCTTTGCATATTTCTATGAAACAGAGCATTGGTGGGATGCCGGTGTCATCGGTGTTATGTATGCAGGTGTGAAATCAAGTCTGTTTCCATGCATCATGTTTCTGGCTGTCGGAGCCATGACGGATTTCGGTCCCCTGATTGCCAATCCGGTCAGCCTTTTCCTGGGAGCAGGCGCCCAGTTCGGTATCTACTGCGCTTTTGTTTTTGCAAATGCAACCGGTCTTTTTACACCGCAGCAGGCAGCTGCTATAGGAATTATTGGAGGAGCAGATGGCCCCACAGCGATCTACGTTGCCAACAATCTGGCTCCGGATCTCGTGGCGCCTATCGCTGTTGCTGCCTATAGCTATATGGCACTGATTCCTCTGATACAGCCGCCGATCATGAGGCTGCTTACAACAGAAAAAGAGAGAAAGATTAAAATGAAGCAGCTTCGCAAGGTCAACAAGGTGGAGAAAATCATATTCCCCATATTTGTGGCAACCTTTTGCAGTCTGCTCCTGCCGTCCGTAGCATCGCTTCTTGGCATGCTTATGTTGGGTAACTTAATTCGTGAATGTGATGTCGTGGAGAGACTTTCCGATACAATACAGAATGCACTTTGCAACATGGTAACGATTATGCTTGGTCTGTCTGTCGGAGCGACTGCAAAAGGTGAAATATTTCTCCGGCCGCAGACTCTGGCTATAATCGCCATGGGTCTGGCAGCTTTCAGCTTTTCCACGGCAGGCGGTCTTATCCTGGGCAAAGCCCTTTGTCTGCTGACCGGGGGAAAGATCAATCCTCTGATCGGATCTGCAGGTGTTTCCGCCGTTCCGATGGCGGCCAGGGTATCACAGACAGAAGGGAGCAAGGCAGACCGGACCAATTTCCTTCTGATGCATGCAATGGGTCCCAATGTGGCCGGTGTAATCGGAAGTGCCGTAGCAGCCGGATTTTTCATGACCCTGTTTCATTAGCCTGTCCGGAGGTGACAAATGATGAATCAAAAAAAGAAGAGAAAAAACTATAGATCAGCGGAGCCTCAAAGGAACACAAAGGAGATGAATCCGCCAAAGAAGCCCGTGGGCATTACCGAAACTGTGTTAAGGGATGCACATCAATCCCTGATCGCAACGAGAATGACCACAGAACAGATGCTGCCGATCATCGGGAAAATGGATCAGGTAGGTTACCATTCTGTTGAGTGCTGGGGAGGCGCAACCTTTGACTCCTGCCTGCGTTTTCTTAAAGAGGACCCATGGGATCGTTTAAGGAAACTTAGAGACGGATTCAAACATACCAGACTTCAGATGCTCCTGCGCGGTCAGAACCTTCTGGGATATCGCCATTACGCAGATGATGTAGTTGAATACTTTGTCCAGAAGTCCATTGCAAACGGCATTGATATCATACGAATATTTGATGCCCTTAATGACCTCAGAAACCTCCAGACCTCTGTAAGTGCCTGTATCCGTGAGGGAGGCCAGGCACAGGTTGCCCTAAGTTACACATTGGGAGACGCCTATACCATTGAATACTGGAAAGAAAATGCAAAACATATAGAGGATATGGGCGCCTCCTCCCTGTGTATCAAGGACATGGCGGGACTGCTTCTGCCATTCAGGGCAGAAGAGCTGATATCAGAACTGAAAGAAACTGTTTCCATACCCATCCAGCTTCATACGCATTATACAAGCGGAGTTGCTTCCATGACCTATCTCAAAGCAGTGGAAGCAGGCTGTGATGTAATCGATACAGCCATATCACCCTTCGCCCTTGGGACGAGCCAGCCTGCGACAGAGGTGATGAATGAGACTTTTAAAGGGACTGAATACGATCCCGGCCTGGACCAGGTTCTTCTGGCTGAAATTGCAGATTATTTCCGCCCGATCCAGGAAGAAGCTCTTAAAAGCGGACTGCTCAATCCCAAAGTACTCGGTGTTGACATTAAAACCCTTATGTATCAGGTCCCCGGAGGTATGTTGTCGAATCTGGTTTCCCAGCTTCAGCAGGCCCACGCCGAGGATAAATATTACCAGGTACTTAAAGAGATTCCCCGGGTTCGCAGTGAGTTTGGCGAACCGCCTCTTGTGACACCGTCTTCCCAGATCGTGGGGACACAGGCTGTTTTCAATGTCATCATGGGAGAAAGGTACAAGATGATTACAAAGGAGAGCAAAGCCCTGCTTCATGGAGAGTACGGTAAGACTGCGAAACCTTTTGATCAGGAAGTTCAGCATAAAGCTATTGGAGATGACGAGCCTGTAACCTGCCGTCCGGCAGACCTGCTTAAACCTGAACTGGACACTCTGAAGGAAGAACTGGGGAATTATTGTGAGCAGGATGAAGATGTCCTGTCCTATGCCCTTTTCCCTCAGGTTGCCATGGATTATTTCCGCTACCGTGCAGGGGAGACAGGACAGGATGATGAGGACAAAGATGTCGATTTTGAGGAAAAAAGCGCCATCATTATGGCTGCTGTCAGTCACCATCTTGGAGTGTCACCGGATGAATTGGAGATAAAGGAAATCAGAGAAATAAACAGCGAGAAAGGAGTGTAAATATGGGTAACTATTCTATGCCCGGATACTTTCAGAATATGACTGTCCTGAAAGGTGAACCGGTAAAAGAGAATCCGGAAAACAGAAAAGAACTGACGGATATTGAAGAAGCGATTCACCAGAAAATCCGGGAGTACAGAGAAGCCGGAGTACCGGATGAGAAAATCCATAAACGAGGACAGCATACCGCAATGGAAAGGATTCTGAATCTGGTAGATCAGGGCTCCTTTTGTCCCCTCAACAGTCTGTACAATCCTAACGACAATAATGAAGAACGTATCGGTATTGTCAATACCGGAATTATTAAAGGCCTTGGACGCGTTAACGGCAAGTGGGCTGTGATCATAGCATCCGATAATAAAAAAATGGCAGGTGCCTGGGTTGCCGGACAGGCAGACAATCTGCTTCGGGGAAGTGACACGGCAAAAATGCTGGGTATTCCCCTGATCTATATCCTGAATTGCTCCGGAGTAAAACTGGATGAACAGGAAAAGGTTTATCCAAACCGTCGTGGCGGCGGTACGCCTTTCTACCGGAACTCAGAACTTAATCAGCTGGGTATTCCCGTAATCGTCGGTATTTATGGCACTAATCCGGCCGGCGGCGGTTACCACAGTATCAGTCCGACCATCCTTCTGGCTCATGAGAAAGCCAATATGGCAGTAGGAGGAGCCGGCATTGTCGGAGGTATGGATTCCAAACCCTATGTGGATGAAGAAGGCGCCCAGGCTATGATTGACGCAACCAGGGCTATGAAATCCGACCCGCCCGGATCTGTATCCATTCACTACAACGAAACCGGATTTTTCCGTGAAGTATATGCAGATGAATTTGGCGTAATCGATGCTATTAAGAAATATATGGATTATCTGCCTGCATATAATCCGGACATGTTCCGTGTTGATACTCCCAAAGCTCCGGCTATTGACGGGGACGCACTCTATGATATCGTTCCCCTGAATACCAGAAGATTTTACAACATGTACAATGTCATAAAAGCTCTTGTGGACGGCGGCGAGTTTATGGAGTTTAAAAAGGATTACGGTCCGGAAATGATCACCGGTCTGGCTAAAGTAGACGGCCTTCTGGTTGGCCTGGTTGCCAATCAACAGGGACTGCTGGCCATGCAGGGATATCCTGATTACCCGGAGTACAGAGGAAAGGGCGCCATGGGAATCGGTGGTAAGCTCTATCGGCAGGGACTGGTAAAAATGAATGAATTTGTTACCCTCTGCGCCCGTGACCGGATCCCCATGATATGGATTCAGGATACAACAGGAATTGACGTGGATAATGAGGCGGAAAAAGCCGAGCTTCTGGGACTTGGACAAAGTCTTATCTACTCCATTCAGAACAGTCATCTGCCTATGCTGGAGATTACACTGCGCAAGGGTACAGCGGCAGCACATTATGTCCTGGGAGGTCCTCAGGGAAATGACAACAATGTTTTCAGTCTGGGAACCGCTGCAACGGAGATCAACGTAATGTACGGCAAAACAGCAGCTGGAGCCATGTACAGCCGTCGTCTTGTTAAAGATCAGGATGCGGGGAAAGATCTTCAGCCGACCATCGATAAGATGAATGCTCTGATCCAGAAATATATTGACAAGTCAAAACCTGATTTTTGTGCCAAAACCGGCATGGTAGATGAAATTGTCGATATGCCTAAGCTCAGAAATTATATGATTGCTTTCACGGATGCAGCGTATCAGAATCCGAAATCCATCTGTCCGGTACACCAGATGATCATACCGAGGATCATCCGGGACTATGACAGAATCCACAGCAAATAATAAAAAACAGTAATTGGGGTTTTTAACCCTTTGACATTTAACACAAGATTTCTTTACAGGAGGGAAAAAGAATGGACGCAAAAGAAATGGTTCAGGGAATGATCGACAGAGCCCGTATTGCTCAGAAGGAATTTGAAAAATATCCTCAGGAGAAGGTTGATAAGGCTGTCAGAGCGGTAGGAAAAATAATCTATGATAATGCAGATCCTCTGGCTAAAATGGCAGTTGAAGAGACCGGCATGGGCGTCTATGAGCACAAGATCAACAAAAACACAGCAAAACCCGTCAGTGTATGGCACCATCTGAAACACGTCAAATCCAGAGGCATTATCGAGAGAGATGAAGAGCATGGTATTGTCAAAGTGGCAAGACCGATTGGCGTAATCGGATCGGTTACACCGACAACCAACCCTATTGTTACACCCTGTCAGAACTCCATGATCGCATTAAAGGGAGGAAATGCCGTTATCGTATGTCCTCATCCCAAAGCTAAAAAATGTGGAACAAAAACCGTTAATCTGATGCGGTCTGCACTGAAGGAGATTGGTGCTCCGGAAGATCTGATTCAGATTGTTGAGGAGCCGTCAAGTGAAATCTCCAACCTGGTTATGTCCATGTGTGATGCCTGTGTATCGACAGGCGGTCCGGGAATGGTCAAAGCTGCATATAGCAGCGGTAAGCCTGCCTACGGTGTTGGAGCAGGAAATGTCCAGGTGCTGGTAGGAACAGATGCCGATATCCCCAAGGTAGCTCAGATGGTAATCCAGGGAAGAACTTCTGACTTAGGTATCCTTTGTACAGGTGAGCAGGCTATTCATGTTCATGAGTCTCAATATGATGAGATGATTGAAGCTCTCAAAGCTAACGGTGCTTATATTGTCGTGGATGACAAGGAGAAGGCTCTCTTAAGTGAGGCAATTTTCCCGGGCGGCGGAAGAATCAGCCCGAAGATTGTCGGACTTAAGCCTCATAGAGTAGCTGAGATTGCAGGATTTTCTGTACCGGAGGAAACCAGCGTACTTGTTATGCCGGTTACCGGAACTGGAGCAGATGAGCCCATGTCCCAGGAAAAATTATGCCCGACCATGGTTATTTACAAATACAATACATGGGAAGAGGCTGTAGAAAATGCTAACCAGAACCTCCTGAACATGGGAGCTGGACACAGCTGTATCATGCATACCAATGATAAGAAAAAAGTGGAATACGCAGCAGGAATCCTTCCGGTATGCCGTTTTGCCGTTAACATCATTGGACCGGCAGGTTTAGGCGGAGGACCCATGACCGGACTTACACCGACCTCTACCATTGGATGTGGATCCTGGGGTGGAAACAGCATCAGTGAGAACCTTGCATGGTATCATCTGGTCAACATCTGCCGCATTGCTTATCGTATTGATAACATACAGCCGTCTGATGAGGAAGTCTGGGCAGAGGAATAATTCAGCCAGCAATATACCAATTACATAATACAATTATCTCCTAGCTTTCCCGCCTGTATACATGAAAGTACAGGCGGGACTTTCCAAAAGAAGGGGAAACGTCAGAATCAGAATACCTTTATGAAAAGGAGAACACTATGATCTATGAATATGTAAGTGTAGCAAAACAAAACAAAACAGCGATCGTTACAATGAACAGACCGCCTCTGAATGTATTTAACAGTGAAGTGTACAGCGAACTGGATGATGTCTTTTACAAGCTTGGCCAGGATAAAGAAGTATCGGTTATTATTCTGACTTCAGAAGGTGACCGTTTCTTCTGTGCAGGATCAGATGTCAAGGAATTTATTGATTTGAACAGTGAGACGGGAATCCGCTATACATTAAGGAATATCGGTATACGTTTTAATGTTTATCGATGTCCTAAACCGGTAATCTGTGCCCTGAACGGATCAGCTCTGGGAGGAGGACTCGGCCTGGCAATGTTATGTGACTTTAGAATTGCACATGATAAAACTGAGTACTCCATGGGAGAGATCAACATGGGTATTCTGGGATTCACCCAGTTCTTCACAGCCAGACTGCGCAATGGTACTGCCCGCAAAATGATCTATACCGGTATGAAGATCGATGCTGCGGAAGCTCTTCAGGTTGGAATCATTGATGAGATCGTGCCTGAGGATGAAGTAATGAACCGTGCCCTGGAGCTGGCAGAAGTACTGGCTAAAAAGCCGCCGGTAGCTTTGAGGAAAGCAAAAGAATGTATGCTTAAAGCCGAAGAGAGTGTGCTGGCCGGACAGGAATTTGAAAATGAAGTGGTAAAAGAACTCTGGGGCGGCAAAGAGAAGACGGAAGCCGTAAAAGCCTTCGTAGAA
>CADBME010000296.1 GCA_902795715.1 uncultured Lachnospiraceae bacterium
AAGTGTATGAAGTTCATTTGTTATTTGTTCTTTTTTACTCATGATGGTATTATACATAAATAATGCTGTTTTCACAAGGATAGAATGGAAACTGACTCTTATCGAAATAATGAAATGATAAAGCCATGACAGACTATACAGATATGATATCAGAAAACAGAATACTCGATCGATATGAGATCCTGACTCCCCTTGCCGGGAACAGAGAGGTTTACCTGGTTATGGACCGGGAAAGCGGGGAGATCCTGGTGGAAAAGATCACCAAAGTCTATGATCCTGACCTGTATAAGAGGGTTATGCTTCTAAATCCTGATGGTGTGCCCCGAATCAGAGAGATGGATCAGGTCGATGGGAAAATGGTCCTGGTAGAAAATTATGTCCATGGACGCAATCTCAGGCAATGCCTTGAACAGGAAGGAGTTTTTTCTGAAGAAGAAGTCCTGCTGCATATGATTCAAGTCTGCCATATCCTCAGCAGCTTCCATGATATGACCCCTCCTGTGATCCACAGGGACATTAAGCCGGAGAATATCATTCTGACATATGAAGGTAACATTTATCTTTTAGATTTTAATATTTCCAGAGAATACAAGCCGTCTGCCACCCTGGATACGGTGGCTATGGTATCCCATCATTTTTCAGCGCCGGAGCTCTACGGCTTTGGGCAATCTGATCAAAGGAGCGATATCTATAGTATAGGGGCTGTCATGCATTTCCTCCTGACCGGCGGCTGTCTGAAGGAAACATATTATGACGGAGCCCTGTCTGACCTGATTGCAACCTGTACCATGATGGATCCTGACCGGCGCTTTCAGACGGTGAAAGAGCTTGAACAGGCATTGGAAATCTGTCTCGGCAAGGAGACAGGTGAGATTAGTGAGTCTGGGTCAGAGGGTGGGCTCCACAGGCATATTTCAGAGAGGGAAAGGCAGTGGAAAGATGATGGAAAGAATTCTTATATGATCCCCGGTTTCCGCACCCGCAGCCCATTAAAGATGATAAATGCCGTCATCGGTTATCTCTTTATAAGCTTCTTGTGTTTCTCGATGGAGATCAATCGAACAGATGGAGGAGCCCTGACCGGTGCTGAACTCTGGATCGAAAGGATTTTCACATGGCTCTTTTTTATTCTGACTATTTTCCTTGTCTGTAACTACCGCGGCTGTCAGGACAGAATTCCCCTCATCCGCAGGATTAAGCCCCGTTTTCTCAGGGTGGCTATATGTATTGCCATTTTAGCGTTCCTGATTTTATTCCTGATTGCTATGCTGCTTTCTCTTCTCTCGGTTATGGCAGGAAGCGTAGGGCAATATTAAGGAACCGGTGAACGATAATCCTTTATAGTATGCTGGCAGCATACCAATTATAAAAATGCTTTTGATATAATCATCCTGAAGGTTTCCTTCAGGATTTTTTTGTGCGCTAAAGCCGTAGAGTGCGCGCATGCTCACATGCAGGCACATCTTATTAAAAAGGAGGATTGACCTATGTCTATATGGAGACTTGTATCCGGAATTCTATCAATCGTACTGGCAGTGTTTGTATTCTTTCAGTCCAGCATCGCCGGTTTGGCTAACACTCTTTCAGACAATGGTGAAGTGGGAGGCTCTGCCGGAGTGATTGTATCCATATGCCTGATCGCCGGTGGTATTGTTTCTATCGTAACCAGGAAAGGAAGCACCCCAGGTTCCTTTGCAATGGCCGCCATCTTCGGATTTGCGGCTGTCTGCGGATTCACCCTGGCAGGCAGCTATGGGGATCTAACCATCTGGGCCGTCTGGTGCCTGATCTGTATGATACTTGCTATTGTTTCATTATTTTTGAAAAAGCCGGAAAAGTAGGCGATTGAATGCAGTCTGAATGATACTAATAATGGTAGGAGGGAGAATGTTATGGAAAAGAATGGAAACAGAAGAAGATATTTAGTACCTTTCTTGGCCTTGCTTGTTATGACCACCCTGATTGCTTTGATTGGCTGTACGAGCAGTGATAAATCCAAGAAGGACTCCACACCCAAAAAAGTTGCCGAGGCAGATGAAGGAAAAGATTCTGACAAGAAAGATTCCGATATAGATGAGGAGTCCGACATAGAGGAGCCTGAAAAGGAAACGAAGTTTCGCAAAGGCGAAACAGCAGAAATGAACGATAT
>CADBME010000297.1 GCA_902795715.1 uncultured Lachnospiraceae bacterium
AACTGTTCACAGGCATTTATGATTTCTTCCCGTCTCTTTTCTATCAATTCGGGCGTCCCCTTAAACATAACCGCTCCTTTCCCGCTTCCATGCGAACGTGGTTGACATCATGTCAATGATTACATTATATCCATTGGCTAATATGGTCTTTTGCACTTCGCAGTCGTTGGAGCAAACAACAGGTTTCCACGTGAACCGTCCCGGGGAACATGTCCACAAGACAGGCTCTTTTCACCTTATATCCTGCCTCAGCCAGAACCAGAAGGTCTCTCATCAGACTGGTCGGCTTGCAGCTGACATAAACCATCTCTTCCACATCGAAATCGATGATTTTCTTTAATGCTCTGGGATTAATCCCGTCTCTTGGCGGATCCAGAATCAGGATATCGGGTTTTTGTTTCAGTTGGTCCACAACTTTCAGGACATCTCCGGCTATAAAGTGACAGTTGTCAAGATGGTTGTCTTCTGCGTTCTGTCTGGCAGCTTCCACTGCCTCTTCCACAATCTCTACCCCGATCACTTTTCCGGCCACCGGTGCCAGCATCTGGGCGATGGTTCCAGTTCCGGTGTAGAGATCATAAACCAGTTTATCCCTGGTCTCACCTACATATTCTTTGACTTTGTTGTAAAGGACTTCCGCGCCTAAGGTATTGGTCTGGAAAAAAGAATATGGAGAAATCCTGAATCGCAGATTGTATAGATATTCGTAAATAAAGTCCTGCCCATAGAGAATCCGGGTTTCATCACTCTTTACCACATCGGCCAGACTGTCGTTTACTGTATGGAGGATGCCCGCAATCTTCCCGTCAATCAATCCCCGGTCTTTTGCATCAAGGATCTTTCTAACAAAGGTATCCGCGTCCAGGCTGTCCTGGCTGCTGGTAACCAGATTGACCAGGATTGCACCGGTCTTTGCCGATCTTCGCAAAACCAGATGCCTGAGAAATCCTTCGTGTCTCAAACGATGATAAAAAGACTGACCGATTTCATCGAAATATGTGAGTATGACCTGGAGCAAACTATTAAAATCAGGGTCACAAATACGGCAGTCACTAAGGGATACAATATCATAAAAGCTGCCTTTTTTGTGCATGCCCAGGGCCAGAGGGCCGCCCTTGACTTCATCGCCAAAGGTGAATTCCATCTTATTTCGATAGCCCTCAGTTATGGGACTTCCATAGATATCTTCGATATCAAAATGAAGTCCGTTTTTTTCAATCAGCCTTTCTACCTGTTCCTTTTTCAGGCCAAGCTGTTCTTCATAGGGAAGATTCTGGTAGCTGCAGCCGCCACATTGACCAAAGTGGGGGCAGGCGGGCTCAATCTCTTTCCTGCTCTTTGAAAGGATCTCCATAATCTGCCCTTCTATTTTGCCCTTTCTCTTTTTTCTTACAAAAAAACGGACTTTCTGTCCTGCAAGTCCGTCTTTGAGTATCACGGTCTGGTCATCGACCAATCCAATCCCTTTGTTTGGAAAATCGGTCCGAATGATTTCCGTTTCCAGTATATCTCCTTTTTTCATAAATATCTCCTGTGAGCCAAATAAGTCTCCTGTAAGCCGAATCCGTCATCTATTTCATCGTTTTTCTGACTGACTGGAAATAAATAGCACCAGCAATATCCGAAGTTGCAGAATCAGCTGTTCTGTCTCCTCAAATCAGCAATTCTGAGAACTTGGACTTATAATAACCATGTCCGTAGTGGGCCTGACCGTATTCATCAATCTCCATGATAAGAAATGTCGGGATATGGTCCTCCTGACGGGGATAGGATGTACTTCCCGGATTCAGGATGGTCATATCCTCGTCAATCTCGATATAAGGCCGGTGAGTATGGCCGAACATGACCACATCAGCTCCCTTTTCCCTTGCAGTCTCCCGAAGCAGCTCCACACCCCGGTGAATCCTGTGGAGGTGACCGTGGACCACCCAGATTCTGTGATCTTCCAATTGGATTAATTCTTCTCTGGGCAGGTCCAGATCCTGGTCATTGTTACCGGAAACCATATAGACCGGACAGGAGACCAGGGACCTTATGTAGTGGTCCCCGCGGGTAACATCCCCGCAGTGGATCAGCATATCGATATGTCCGACCTGGTCAATGACTCCTGCAACGTCATCATTGCGGCCGTGTGAATCACTGATTACAAGAATCCTCATGGATGGTCCTCCCGAATCCGTCACCGAAAGCCAAAGTCTTTTATCTTAATCCTGTCTTAATCCGGCCAGAAGGGTCAGAGCACTTCCCTGATAGCCCGCAGGGCTTTTCCTCTGTGGCTGATGGCATTCTTCTCTTCAGGGCTTAACTGGGCACTTGTCATCTTCCGATCGGGAAGATAAAAAATGGGATCGTAGCCGAATCCGTTTTCTCCGGCCGCTTCCTCCGCAATCCGTCCTTCCATGGTTGCCCTTCGGGTTTCAATTCTGCCGTCCGGAAAGGCCGCTGCTACCACACAAACGAATCTGGCTGTACGGACAGGGGCCGGGACACCATGAAGCCGGTCAATAATAATCTGGTTTTTAATCCGGTAGGACGTTTTTTCTCCCATATAACGGGCAGACATAACACCCGGTTCCTTCCCAAGATAATCGACCTCCAGACCGGAGTCATCGGCCAGAGTCAGGCAGCCTGAAGCTTCCATGACTGTCCTGGCCTTTATAATTGCATTTTCTTCAAATGTGCTTCCGTCCTCTACGATCTCGACATCCACACCGGCCTCCTTCATGGAGACGATCTCATATCCCAAATCGCCGAGAATAGCACGGATTTCTTTCAGCTTTCCTTCATTGCCTGTAGCAAAAATCATCTTTTTCATCATCAGGAACCTCTTTTTTATCTTTTTATATCCATATTTCGTCTGGGAGGTTTCGGTCCCGGGAACATATAGAAATAAGTCTTCATCATCCCGTTATAGATCTTTCTGTTTTTTGCTGCTTTCTTTCCTATATATTTTTCCGCATCCTCATAGGCTGTAATCACATACTCGGACCATGTATCCAGCTTTTTGAATGCATCGCCGATTTCCTTATAGAGAACAGGCAGCTCTTCCTTGTCCTCCATGCGCTCACCGTAGGGAGGATTGGTAATAATA
>CADBME010000298.1 GCA_902795715.1 uncultured Lachnospiraceae bacterium
AAAGTCTACCAGGATCTTTCCACTAAAAAATGGGTTAAACTGACCTACCATGCCAATTATGGAGAAGACCAAACCCAGGAAGACAGCGAGACACCCTGTCAGCCCGGCGTCGGCGTGTCGGTCAATGGCAATCCTTTCAAGCGGTCCGGCTATCGCTTTGCCGGCTGGAACAGCAAGGCGGACGGGACCGGGACGGACTATCTTCCCGATGGGACCTTTACCATGCCCCAGGAGGATGCCGACCTCTATGCTCGTTGGGTCAAAGAGGATAGTGATGGCAAGGAGCCGGCTTACCGGTTGATCTACCACTCCAACAATCCCCTTGATCAGACAGAAACCGATGAGGAGAGCCCGACCGGCCAGGGAGAGGGGATTGGTATTAATGAAAACCATTTTACCTGGCCCGGTTATGAATTCGCCGGCTGGAATACAAAAGAAAGCGGAAAGGGAGACAGCCTGAAAACCGGTCAGGTCTACACCATGCCGGCCAGGGATGTACACCTCTATGCCCAGTGGAAGAAAATCCCCATCTATAGGCTGACCTACGATGCCAATCACGGCAGCGGGGAAGAAAGAAAGGACGGGGAGACACCGACATTTTCAGGAAAAGAAGTGGTGATCGACGGTAATCCATTTACCTGGGAAGATGAGGATAAAGTCTATGAATTCACCGGCTGGAATACCAGACCCTCCGGAGAAGGGGAGGACTACGCTCCCGGAGATAGCATGATCCTGTACGGCGACACCACCCTCTATGCTCAGTGGGAAATCAGCCAGGAAGACCCGGGCCACCGCTATAGCCTGACCTACCATGCTAATAACGGGACCGACGCAAGCTCCATCGATCCGGACACACCGGCGCCCAAGGGAGAGGAAATCCATATCGATGAAAACCGCTTCCTCTACGACGGTTATGAGTTTACCGGCTGGAACACCAAGGCGGACGGCAGCGGCAAGACCTGGCAGCCGGATGATGAATACTCCATGCCCGGGCATCATTCCCACCTTTACGCCCAGTGGAAGAAGAAAGACCAGGTCCTTCTGACTTATGACTCCAACACACCCGAACCGGAAACCATGACCGATGCCCAGACACCGGCCGACCCGGGGACAAAAATCAGTGTAGACGGCATAGGCTTTGCCAGAAAGGGCTATGGATTTACCGGCTGGAACACCAGGGCAGACGGCAGCGGCAAGGCCTGCAAGCCCGGTGAAGACATAAGCCTGGACAAGGACACGACCCTCTATGCCCAGTGGAACAAGGACCAGACTACCTACAATCTGATCTATGACTCCAACCTGACCGGAAAGAATCATAAGACAGAAAGCGATGGAGAGACTCCATGCATGAGCGGAATGACCATCAAAGTCAATCCAAACCGATTCAACATCCCAGGCAAAGTCTTCAAAGGCTGGAACACCAAAAAGGATGGCAGCGGCAAGGCTTATCAGGCCGAGGACCAGATCCGGATGGAAGATAAGGATATTACTCTCTATGCTCAGTGGGAAAATGTAGATGAGGATGATTCATCCGGAAGCGGGTCTCAGGGAGGGGACTCTCAAGGAGAGAACCCAGGCGGAGAGAATCCGGGCGGAGAAGGCAGCGGCCAGGAACCCTCCCAGGATCCCGGATCCACTTTGGAGACTCCCCTGCCCCAGGAATTGGAAGCCGCAGTGGAAGAAGCCTATGATGAGATCCGGCAACTGGATGACAAGCAAGCCATAGACTTTGGCAAAGACATGCCCTCCATCCCTGAGACCGAATATATGAAGGACAATGACCGGATCAATGTACCCGGTATTCCCGGGGCGGTCGTAGCCAAGCTGGCCGACCGGACCACCGGTGTCGAGCTTCATGACGGAAGATATCAGGGAGAAAAAACAGCCGGAACCTACACCGGCGGTGAAAAAGTGGACTATACCATAACCGTAACCAATAGCGGAAGCTCCGACCTGTGGAATCTGTCTCTTCAGGATGTATTTTCAGAGGAACTGGCTCAGGTTCTGGATCCGGATACCGTCAAAGCGGACTCCCAGGTGACCACAGCCCTGGGCCAAAAAGTGGAAATCATCTGCAAGCCTGCAGAGTCAGGCAGTGGGTCAGGCAATGAGTCAGAAAGCCAGTCAGGCAGCCAAGCAGGTAATGAATCAGACAGCCAGTCGTTCGGGCAATCATCCGGGACCTGGAATCTGGCCTTCCCCTCCCTCAAAACCGGAGACAGCCTGCAGATTCATCTGACTGCCCAGCTTAAAAAGGGAGCCGGGACCGGCAAAGCTCTGGATAACCAGGTCAAGCTCTACGCTTCCTATCAGGTATCCGGCCAGGAAGGTGGTATGGAGCCCCTTCCGGAAACAGAGAAGATGAAAGACCAGGATGCCATCGATGTGGGCATTCCCCGGCTTGCCATAGCCAAGAAGGCCGATAAGACCAGCGGAGTGACTTTGAAAGAAGGCCGTTATCAGGGGACCAGGCAAAAGGGTGCCTACAAGAGCGGCGATATCATTTCCTATCAGCTGACCCTGACCAACAAGGGAAGCGCTGCGGCCACTGCAGTCCGGGTGGAGGAAAAGCCTTCGGATAATCTGCTCCGCTATGCAAAGATCAAGGGATTTACCGCCAAAAAGGATGAGACATTGTCAACCGGCCAGGGAAAGAAAGCCAAAGTCCAGGCCCTGACCAGGAACAGCCTGACCATAGACCGTCTGGAGGCGGGTGATTCTGTCGTTCTGACTTATCAGCTGACAGTTCAAAATAATAAGACAGTCGTTTCCAACCTGGATAACCTGGCTTATGTCTACGGCAAAGATTCGGGAGGATCGGATATCCCTCAGACGGAAGAGATGAGGGACAGTGACCGGGTCAATCTTACCGGCCAGTTTAACTCCAAAAAGAAGGATGATTCCGGCAAGAAAGGGAAGACGTCCAAAACCGGTAATAGCTCCAGGTCAGGCAGTACGGCAAAAACCGGAGATCCTTTACCGGTAACGGAATACCTGATGGCTGCCCTTATAGCCATGGTTGGCCTGATGGGGATTCTCTATTACAGAAGGAGGGAAAATAAGAAAGAAAAAGAGAATTAAACAGAAGATTAACTATGGAAAAAATGCATTACTATAGATAAACATAGATAACCATAGAAAGCATACTCCTTGTATACAAAGACTTTTCTTCATGTTACAATATGGCAAAATAGAAAAGAAAGCCAAGAGATAGAAATGGAATGGATACGAAGGAGGATGCCATGAAAAGATTCGCAGCATGTTTACTTGCTCTTATCCTGGCGACAGGGTGGATGCCGGACCTTGTTCCGGCTGGATCGGATGCCTTTGCCCTGATCGGGCCTGCTCATGTACAGGCAGCAGAGGTGGAAGACTACCAGTACAGTCTGATTACTCTGAATTCCTCTTATGAGGGGGAAAAAAGATTAAATGACGTATGTTATTACACAGATGACTGGTTTTTCCGGTCGCCTTCCCTGCAAAATGATTCTCTGGCCCTCCTGTCCATGCAGGGTGTGTCAGCGACTGTGGATCATAGCAATGATGGAAGCGGGGTTTCTTTTTTCAAGAGCCTGGGCTTTGACCAGGTATCCTTTTACGGAGCCAACACTTCCGACCCATATGACTGTTCCTATACTTTGGCCAGGAAGACCATAAAAAAAGGAAGCCAGACGGCAAATCTGCTGGCAGTATTTATTGAAAGCTATGGGAAGGATTCGAGTGCGAGGGTCAGGGGTTGGAGACAGAACTTTACGCTTAATGATCCGGATAATAGGGCAGGCACCGATCTTATTGCGGAACATTATTCCTATTCCCAGGTTGCCGACAAGGCTTATAATCGGCTGAAAAGTCTGGTCGAACCCGGGACCAGATTCTGGCTGGCCGGTCAGAGCCGGGGTGGTGCCATAGCAGGCATGATCGCTGCCAGACTGCCCCAGGATTCTACCTATGCCTACACTTTCGAAGCTCCGGCTGAGGTGGATTCTTCTTTCACGGGGAGTGCCGGAGGACTTTCTGCTCCTGGTTCTTACACCAATATTCACAATTATCAGTGCTCGGATGACCTGGTTATATGGCTTCCACCCTGGGCTATGACCCGATATGGAGTGACCCATGCCATTGATCTTAAGGCAGATATCAGAGGAGAACTGCAAAAGCTTGGCAGCGACATGAGACCTCCGCTAAATGAAAGCCAGGAAACAGAGGCCCTGATTCAAAAGATTCTGACGACTCTGCTGGGGCGGGTTCCCACCCGGCAGGAATACAGCAAAGAAGTGGAGATACCCAACGGGGAAAAATACAGCTATCAGGCCATGATGGCCAGGTTGATGGGGATGGCTTTCGGAGAAGGACTTGGCGGAGTCAGTATCGGTGAACTGTTTGCGCAGATCGGCAGTCTGCGCAAACCGGCAGAGAGTCTGATCCAGGGAATCAATACGGATTCTCCCGAGTCCTACTGGGAAGCGGCAGAGGGAGTCCATGCTTTGCTGGAAAAGGTTATCAAAGATAATCCCCTTGAAATAAAAGACGTCTATCTCTTACTGAGGATGGCCGGTCCTCTCCTTGTGGATACCAATGCAGAGATTCCGGAAGGTATGGATGACGCCAGCGCAGCCATGCTCTATTTGTTTCCGACAATAACACTCGTTTCAGAAGCGGACTCCATGATTTACTCCCATCATTATGACAGCTTGATCGCCAGGCTGAAAATCATGGCGCCGGCACCGGCTTTGTCGGATATGAATCTGATTATTCCCGATCCGGCTGCCGGAGATGATGCCGGCAAGGCCGTGGAAGAAATCCGCAAAGCAATTGATGCGGAGGCTTCCTCGATCTCCACCAATGTAGCCTGGGAAGGAGTATCCGCAAGACTGGAAGACAATAAAGTCATTTACATGCAGGTGGAAATGTCTGTACCGGGACGGCCCCTGGATGGATTTGAGATGACCATTAATGGCCAGAGTCCGGTCAGAGAGCCGGAGATTACCGGTAAGAATGGAATCAGCACCTTTAGCGCCACATGGGCCTTCACCATCGGAAATCCGCAGCAGATAGAGATTTCCTTTGACAATGGCGGACATGGCAACAAGCCGGATACGGCCTTTGTTCCCATGGGCCTAAAACTGGCAGATATCCTGAAGCTGGAAGACCAGGCCGTCATCGAGGAAAACGGGAAGAAGTGGAAGTTACTGGGCTGGTATGAAAAGGATACAGATCTTGCCTGGAACAAGCTGTCAGCTGACCATGATATGACCCTCAAAGCTTCCTGGGCGGAATACATCGATCAGGTCAATATTTCCTTTACCCTGCCAAAGGAAGGCGATATTCCCGACAGTCCTTCTGTGCCGGAAAACGCCCTTTATCAGATCCGTGATTATTCTATTTTGGACAGTAACTATAACCAGGTGACCCAGGTAACAAGCGGCCAACATATACTCAAGGTGGAAGTCGATGCAAAGGAGGGCACCTTAGCGGTTAAGGACGACAACTACGGAAGTTATGACTACTTGGGAACCGTATACATAAACGGTCAGGAAATCAATGAGTTCTCCTGCTCCATAGATGAAAAGGGAAATGTCTATCTGAATGTCTACTTGGAATTCATTCCTGAAAAAGCAGAAGAATCCGGACAAGGACAGACTGAGGAGAAGAAGGATCAGAAAGGAGAAAACTATGGCCAGGCAGAGAAAGAGGCTGTCAACCTGAAAAACAGCTTCTATCCTCTCCACCTGAAATCAGGCAAACAGGGGAAAAAGGCTATCAGACTGAACTGGAAAAAGGTTAAGTCTGCCACATCCTATGAGCTATACGGAAGCAAGGCCGGAGGAAAGCTCAGGAAACTTGCCGTAACCGGAAAGAATAGCTACACCGTAAGTAAATTAAAGAAAAAATGCTACTACACCTTTGTGGTGGTAGCCCGGGATGCCTCCGGCAAAGCCCTGGCAAAATCCACCCAGATCTTCGCGGCGACCAGGGGGAGAGGCAACTATAAGTCCGTGACCATCAAGGTCAAGGGAAAGAAAAAGAAAGCCGTCAAAATAAAAGCCGGCAGCAAGCTGGCCATCAAGGCCAAAGCCCGGAAAGCCGGGAAGACGAAAAAGTATGTGGGTATCCGTTATGAATCTTCCAATCCGGATATCGCCCAGGTTTCCCCAAGAGGGGTAATCAAGGCCAGGAAGAAGGGAAGATGCAAAATCTATGCCTATACTCAGAATGGAGCATCCGCCGCGATCAAAGTAATCGTCAAATAGATATTTTAAGAAATTACAAATATATTAAGAAAATATTTTGCAAATCTTTCGAAAATCTGTAGACAAATATTGAAATCATGTTATAATTGGGTAAAGACCGTATTGTGTCACATGGGGGAAGTCTATCCTTATCCCTGTGTAATCTGTGTGAAATACGGGCTTTACCCTATTTTTTGTATTCCCTTTGACGGTTTCTTTGTTGGAAGAAGGGGTATGATAAGAGCAGACTGGTGAAGAATAAGCAAAAGCCCGGAATGCATAAAATGGCAATATTTAAGTCTTTGACCATATTGAAAAATTGCGAAAAATATGATAATTTGTATAGCGGATTATTCTCTTAATTAATCATCATTAATCTATTTCAGTAAAGATAAAAAGGGGTCTTATTATGACAGATCAGGAATTAAGAAAATTAAAACGGGATGAACTCTTGCAGATTATGATTGCACAGAGTAAGAGAATTGCCGTGCTCAAGAAGAGACTGGATGCGGCAGAAAAGAAGCTGGCCAGCAGAGAACTGGCACTTCAGGAAACCGGCAACATAGCTGAAGCCTCCCTGAAGCTGAACAAGATCTTTGAAGACGCCCAGGCAGCAGCAGACCAGTATCTATATAATGTAAAGCGGATGGCCCAGAAAGAACTGCAGCGCCAGGGTCTGGTCAGAGGCAAACATGCCGCCCCGGTGGAAGAAGACCAGGACTATGCAGACCAAATCGCTGAGGAAACAGCTGTAGAAGAAGAGGCAGGAACTGAAGCAGTCGTGGAAGATGCAGCAGAAGGCGAAGCCGCTTCTGAAAGCGAAGAATTCAGAACCATCCTGCAAGAGACCATGTCAGGAGCCGCCGAGACAGAAGCGGAATATGCCGAGTCTGTAAAAGGCCAGGAAGCCGGGTCCTCCTATGATGGACTTCATGGGGAAGACGACGACACCCATGCTGAGATCGAAGAAGAAGACGGCGTAGAAGACGATTCCGAATACGAGGAAGAAGGCAGCGAAGACGACGAATTCGAAGAAGAAGACGTCGACGATGAAGAAGATGGCGACGCCGAAGATGACTCTGCTGATGAGATTGAAACAGTGGAAAACATCGAGGCAGAATCTGAAGAGATCTCGGACCAGGCAGGAAAACCCGAAGGAAGAAGCTTTTTTGGCAATAAAGATAAAGATTCTTATTTGCTTTGATTGCTCTTTCTGGCAGACAAGACTCATAAAGTTTGTATACGATAGATTCAGCATCCGATCTAATCTGATCTCTCCTGAATCTTATAATAGGAAGTGACAGAGGTATGAGTAGAGAAAAAAATAAAGAGAAAAAGAAAACAAGAAGGCGTTCAAGGAACGAGCAGAGACAGGGACAAAATAGCGGAGATAAGTTCGCCGGTATGACCTTCCCCACCCTTGAACAGCTGGAGAACGAACTGGACCGAGTCAACTATCGATCCGGCTTCTTACGCACCTTCCGAAGCACGGTATTTACTTTGATCACCGTCGCAGCCATCGCCATTCTAATCGCGGTATTGCTGCTGCCGGTCCTTCGAATCTACGGAAAATCCATGAAGGGAACCCTGGACGGCGGGGACATCGTATTCTCCGTAAAACGGTCCGAACCCAAAACCGGTGAGATCATTGCATTCTACTATAATAATAACATCCTGGTAAAACGAGTAATCGCCAGCAGCGGCGAATGGGTCGACATTGACGACGACGGAAATGTCTACGTCAACCAGCAGCTGATCGATGAACCCTATCTGGTAGACGGCAAAGCCTTTGGTGAATGTAACATCGACCTTCCCTACCAGGTACCGGATGGCAAGATCTTCGTAATGGGCGACAACCGAACCGTATCCATCGACTCCCGAAACACATCTGTCGGATGCGTATCCGAAGAGCAGATCGTAGGTAAAATCGTATTCCGGGTATGGCCCCTGTCCAAAATGGGAGCCGTGCATTAAAAAACGATCATAATTATTGAGTCAATAAAAACCAAGGCAAAGCTGACCTGAAGAAAGGGGGTGGTGTCCGGTATGATTGTGAATAGAATAAGGAGATGGCATTCACGGATCAGAGGAAGGCCAAGAGCCCCGGATACATCCTCGTGCAAAGATCC
>CADBME010000299.1 GCA_902795715.1 uncultured Lachnospiraceae bacterium
ATGCCGGAAATAGTTTTCTGTGACAGAAAGGAAAGAAGTATAGTATGAAAATCCGGACTGATTTTGTGACGAATTCATCCAGCAGCAATTTTGTTGTTGAAGTCGAAATAGATTGCAGTGATTCCAGAATGGTATTCGAAACACAGCCTACAGATGAAGGAGCAAATTCAAATTTCAAGTGTACTGGCAAGGATATTGCAGAAGCTGGATCAGTTGATGAGCTCTGCACTTTGCTGCAGAAATCGATGTCTGGAACAGGAAAGTCAAAAATAAAAGGATTCGTGAAGGATATTCAGAAAAACATAAATGATATCTCAGATATATCAAGTGTAACTCTTCGTAGAATTTGGATTTCATATGGTGAGTCTTCTGGGTGTACTGTAGAAAATGACTCCGAATTACATAATCTTGCTGTGAAAGTCCAAAAAGCAGAAGGTGATCAGAAAGACGCTGCTTGCAAAGAATTGGAAGATTACCTTGAAAATGCAGAAATATATGCATATGGCGGCTGGCAGGATGAATGGCCAACAGGCTTTTGTAAATCAAGTGCAAAACCTAAATATAAATGGAGTCATATGGGTATTTCTATAGAGGATCTGGCAAAAAAGATTACATCTGATAAATTGTCAAATGACGATCTTGCTGTAGAAACCATTATGATTGATATGAAGAATAGAACCGTTTCTGAATCAGCGGATTTCATAATTGACGGCAGCGAAAAGGGTATTGAAAAAAAGAAGGCAAAAATGTCTAATTCCTTATTTAAGAATCTCCTAGAGAAAACCTGTACTAATGCCAGTATTAAATCAAATATTCCTATCACTGACCTGATTCCTGACTGTCATGAAACATGTGACAGTATTGACTATGCTGTTTATAAGGATGATGAGTTTGTTATGGCAGTACTTATCAAGAATCCAGAAAATGCGCGGTCAAAATCGTTTAAGGCAATAGAACCTATCTGTAAAAAAGCCTCACTAAATCTTCTTGTACTGGATGAACGTAAAGACAATACAGAGGTGAAAATTATAAGCAGAATCAATACAGTGTTCTATTCTAAAAAATATGAAAAATATGTTTTAAACCAGCAATTTGATGATACACATGAAGAAACCGTTCCTGATATCGGGACCGGGTATGAAGTTCAAGTAAAGTTTGCTGATAATCGCGCCTATTTGTACCATTGTTTTACAGATATAAAAGCCGGAGATATTGTCTATGTAGGTGGTGCGAAAACAGGCTGTCCAGGCATGGTGATTTACGTTTCTGATAAAAAAATAGAACGCGATGAACCATCGCAAGGTATATATTGTGTTGAAAAAGTAATTAGAAACTGATGACGTTGAAGGGTCTTGTACAAAGCAGCATTATACTGCTTAACTAGTTTTCGGATATTTGAAATAGTAAAACAAAAAAGAACAGATTATCATTCGGGTGTTCTAAATTTCATTGTCATAAAAATCATTAATAAACAAAAAAGCTATGAGAATAACTGATGGAGGAATACAAACATGAGCAAAGCTATTATTTTGACTATTAACGAGAACACTGACACTCTATTTGAGAGATTGTTTTCCAATCTTAAAGACGCTAATTGGCTGCCAGAGAGATTGAACGTGAATACTTTCGAGAGTATGGATAAGAAAATGACGACAGATTGTTTTTTAGAAATGTCGGATTCTGGGGAAATAAATCTTGATGATTTTGACTGCATCATCGATATGTCCATGCCTGAAATCATTCAAACGGGCAGTGAAGATATTATGGTGGAAATGCTTTCAAATGAAATCACATTTATTCAGCAGTCCTATTTTACTGAAAATAATCCGTGCCTTGAGGAAGTCTTTGGCTTTGAAGACTTTGGTATTGAGACCTGGCAAGAAGCAGTTGTATATGAGGTTTCGGAAACAATGGCAAAGATTGTTTTATTTGCTGAATACGACTAAAAAACTATTTAAAGAAAGATGGATAGAAACCGATAAACCTTCCGCCATATTTAAGAAGTGTTCATCATATGTCACTAAAGAAAGGAGTTTATAAATGCTGGTATTTACACTTGTTTTTCCTTCAGGCAACGTTGTTTCCGGTGCTTTTGATCCTTATGTGAAGTATGATTGTCTTAGTTATCATTCTGAAGCAGAATTTAAGGATATTTGTGAGAATAGTAGTACTGGATTAGAATTTCTTCTCAACCTTGGCTCGTATTATTCAGGACAG
>CADBME010000300.1 GCA_902795715.1 uncultured Lachnospiraceae bacterium
AATATTATGAATTAAATCCTTCTGTGTTAAACTCTGTATCATGAGACAAATGAAAAAACATATACCGGAAATAATCGTAATGATCATCCCGACTTTGAACCCTGGTGTTTGATATCTGAATACTATATCATGCCTGCCCGTTGGCACTTTTATCAGCATCATCCCTCCTGAATTAATGATTGTCTCCTTGTTTCCATCGATGTAAGCTGACCACCCTCTGCTGTAAGGCACAGTAAAATATAAATAGCCAGTCCTATTACGCTCTGCTTTGCATTTGAATCCTTTATGATCCCTCTCAAATCCATAAGCAGAATTCTTTATCGTTTTGTTGATGATCTGCCGAGTGTTTATTTCCGAAGGCTCCTGAAGATAGTTTGTTTTTATGATACCAGGATCTATCTCTTTCTCCTGCTCCGGCTTTAAAACAAAACTATTCATCAGTACATAAGCCCTTTTTTCCAATGGGATTTTCATGAAATCGGATTCCGTAATATATTGATCAACGAAAAACCCTATAGGACATACCGTTCTTTCCCGTAATTTGAATCCTTCATATTTATTGATTATATCATATTTACCTGCCAGCAAAGCAGATAAGCCCGGTATTTCTTCTCGCTTTTTGGTCGTCACAAAATCGTCTATGTCAAAGAGCATATTGAAGTCCCGCGACGAATTCTCCAATGTTGAACAGAATCCGCCGATACCTGCTGCTTCCCCTGGTATTGTATACATATTATCTGTTGTATTGTATCTGTATTGGGCTGATTTTTGGGGCAAATGCAACCCTAACTCATATTTTCTTTTTACATTTTCTGTTCTGTTCTTTTCCCCTAACGAACACCTGTAAAAACAAATGGTTAAAAAAGTTGTCAGAACACAAAAACATATCGTACTTAAAAAGACAAATCTGAAGGTAAATCTACGAGTTTTTATTAACCATATCAAAACGGCAGGGCCAGCTATTGAAATAATATAAAACAAGACAAATCTTTCCCAGTTAAATACTAAATGTAAGCTCACTGTATAGATTAGAAAGATACTCACCACAATGATATAAACTATCAGTGTTTTTATGGGTTCAAATTCCTCCAGAGAATCCAGGACCTTTATCGTTGCCAGTATCAATAGCAGCACAAACATATACCACCATCTTTGATAAGTTGCCTTAAACAGCAAAAACCCTGATTGTAATATAGGACTTAAGGACACGACTCCCAAAAAGACGAGAATTTTTTTTAACCAGTCATTTTTTTTCAATATATAGGAAAAGGTCAGAGAAAGGCCAAAAAACGGAATATAACACGACGTAGAATTCCAGTTCTGAACCTGAACTGCACATGCGCTGTTCATGGTATCCCCCGGAAGCACCATCCCTTTAAGTATAAATAATATGTTATTTAAATCATAAATAACATGCCCAAAATCAGCATTAAGTGAACTTCTGGAATTTCCCAACAGGAAAATGACCCCCGGTAATAACAAAATGAAAGCCATGGCCATTCCAAAAACACCACAAAAGAGGAAAGCAACTCCTTTTTTCAGAAAAACAGAACGCGGCTTATCCCAATATCTAAATATATAATATATTAATATGAAAATAATTAACAAAAAAAAAAAAAAGTAATTGTTTATGCAGTTAATAAATACTGCAAATACAAACAGCAAATAATATCTACTATTGTCAAAGGCTTTTTCCAGCCCAATTAAAAGCAACGGAAAAAAGGCGACTACATCATGAAAATGAAAAAACTCCAAATTCGTCGCCTGATAACCGGAAAACGCATATAACAATGATCCCAAAACTGCATACCACGGATTATTGACATATGTTCTCAGATAGAAAAAAACTATCAAAGCAGCTATAACATATTTCAACATATATTGATAGCCTATGGTATAAGGAATCATTGCAGGAGGGAAAATACTGAAAAGCCAGAAAAAGGGACTACCCAGATTATAGAAACTGAATGTATTGATTAATGAGCTGCCTAAATCAATCTGCCATATCCACTGTCCCGGGGACTTTGCCCGTAATGCTTTGATTAATGCTGTGGCAAACGTCAATTGCTGCTCATTAAAATCATCAGCAACTGTAAAAAAACCTTTTCCCTCCATGATAAATGGTTCAATTGCTATAAACGATATAATAAAAGATATAGCAATCAATGTAAAAATAATAGATTTATTCCTCATTCTTCTTTGTAGAATTTTTTTGCTCTGTTTCTTCCTCAGGTTTATCTATCACATCTTTATGCATTTTCTTTAAACGCTTATTAATCTCTGACAGATAGAAATCCTCTGTATTTTCCTGCGCTCCTATAACCGGCTTACCAAGAATCTCCCCGGTATCATCAACGAACACCGTTGTCGGTACATTTGCAATATCATCACATATTGTTTTGAATGCCTTATCCCCGTTCATTAATGTTGTAGCTTTTTTTATGCCTCCCTGAGTCAGAGCTTCTTTTACAGTTTTCTCCGTACCGTCAAAACAGACCGTAACAAATTGAATATTGTCGGGAAGCGTTTTTATAAAAGTCCCCACAGTTCCTGTTTCATAGACAGAAACATCACTCCAGGGAGCCCAGAACATAATCACTGTGATATCATAATCCACAAAGTTATCTTGTGTAAAAATCTCATTATCAAGAGTAAAAGCTGTAAACTCTTTAAAATCATGAATCTTCCCTTGCTTGGAAATCTCAACCGATTGTCCACAACCTGTCAGAATACCACAACATAAAAGCGATAAAACAAGTATTAAAATAATATGATAATTTTTCTTCATGAGCCTCACCTCATACTATTGTTTCACATTATAATATCCCAAATTTTTCTGATTATTCATAAGTGCATCATATTGAACAATCTTGTATTCTTCCAATTCGCGGGGATTATTATCATAATCATGCCAAATCAGTTTACTATCAAGGTATCCGGCCATATTCATTGCGGAAATACTATCTCTTGTTGCTAAGCAGTAATTCTCAAAACGAGTCATTGTAACGCCTGACAAACTTTCCACCTGCAGCCCAAGGTAATTAGGGCTGGTGACCTCTCCTGTCTTACTACTGGTGCTAATGCTGTTTTGTTCGTTTTTATAATTACTCCATATTAAATATGGAACTTCAAATTTTTTTTGCTCTAAGCTAAATTCTGTATCTCTGCGTGTTCTGCCTTTACTTAAGAGTTCCTCTTCAAATTCCGGAGTTAATGTTGGTTGGTGATCACCAAAGAAACAAAGAATAATCGGTCGGTCAATTTTCTTTAATTTTTTAATAAGCTGCTTTAATGCATCATCTGATTTTTTTATTAAAGACTCATACATAACAAAAGAATCATATTTTCTGTAAGCTTTATCGACCTTGACCGTCTCTCCGTGTAACTCCTCTATCTCCTCGTATCCACCGTGATTCTGCATAGTAACATTGAAAATAAAAGAAGGATCTTTATTTTCCTGTAAGTAATCCATCAGTTTGTCATAGTCCCCCTGATCACTCACTCTATCATAGATCGTTGTGTCATAACCATCAAAATCATCGATACTCAGGAACTCATCAAATCCCATCTGGGGATACACTCTGTTCCTGTTATAATTGAAAGCATTTTCCGGATGCATGGCTACAGTATGATATCCGTTTTCTTTGTATGTCTTTACAATAGATGGAATATTGTTGAAATCTAAAACTGAATAGGGAACAGTATTTGGCATCTCCATCATGGAAAACCCTGTCAAAAATTCAAATTCTGTTTTGGCTGTTCCTCCTCCTCTCGTGGATACATAACATCTACCAAATGTCATTGTTCCACGGTCTTTTTTGAGACGTCTGAAAAATGCTATATCTTTCTCCACACATTTTAACGGTCCTAATGCTCTGAGATCAGAAAAACTCTCATTCATAATAACAATAACCGTAGGCTTTATCTTTTCGGCTGTTGCTTTTCCCTCGTTTTCAGTTCCAGACAATATTTCTTCGGCTTTTTCCACGGAATAATCTTTTGGGACTTCAATTTTACTTTTTTGTAAAAACCCAAAAAAGCCAGGAATGCATCCCATTGCAGTATAATTATAATTTGGGAAAAATCCATCTAATTCCTGATGACACAAGTCAAAACAATCTACATACTGATAAGATATTACTAAAGAGCACCCAATCAGGAAGATCGTAGCAATATTGAACCAGATAGTTCTTTTGTACTCTCTGATAATTAACCCGCTACGATTAATCGCAAAGATACTCCCGATCATGCATAATGCCAGAAATATACTTACTGCTATATTATAATCAAGTTTATAAGAGTACTGGCTTGCTACGGTTGTGGCTGTTCTGATCGAATATAAATCTGACGGGACAACAACAGTTCCCCGAAACGATAAAACAAAATAATTAGCCAAAGCCGCAAAAAGAACCAGAATATACAGACCATAAACCCATGATCCGCTTTTTTTTGGAATCAAGGCAACGATAACTACAAAAGCTGTATAGATTACAGCATTTAATATCAAAGGAATTATACCTATTTGATATAAACCCCCATACCATGATAATTCCATTATCAAAAACAACATCATGGGTGTGATTATTAATATGGCATAGTATAATTTATATGTTCCTTTAGGATGTCTTTTCAGTACTGAAGGCGCCTTCACAATTATTGCTATCATGCATATTATAAAAAAACATAATAACAATATCATGAATCATTCCATCTCCTTATAAATTTTCAATGCGTTCTCTATAGTTTCAGACATTGTAAAATATTTGTAATTCGCAAGTCTTCCCGCTATGATCAGCTGAGGGTATTTCCTGGCAAGATCCATATATTGTGCATACTGTTTTTCATTATCCTCTTTTGGAATCGGATAAAGAGGGTCGACACTTGTATCATTGTGGTCATATTGGCACGAATGTTCCCTCATGATCGTTGTCTTAGGATGTTCTTGTTTTGTCAGCTTTTTAAATTCCGTTATCCGGGTAAACGTATAGTTCGATGGATAGTTTACGGTTGCAACAGGCTGAAAATCCTCCTGATCCAGTGTCTCAAATTTAAAGTTCAGAGAACGATAAGGCAATGGACCGAACCTATAATCAAATAATCCGTCCAGACAGGCTGTAAATATTACTTTTCCTTCAAAAGGAGTCCCGTGATAAAGAATGGTATTATTCTGTTCGTCAAGCGTTATGACATCCTTATAGTCCTGTCCTAAAGTTACTGAAATATTAGGGGCACTTAACATTTTTTCCATCATGTAAGTATACCCATACTTGGGCAGACCCTGATAGGGATTCTGAAAATACCTGTCATCTGTAGAAACAAAAACAGGAATTCTTGCCATCGCTTTCCCGCCAACTTCATCCGGAGACATACCCCACTGTTTCATCGTATAATGCAGGAATACTTTTTCATAGACAAAATCTGCCAAAAACTGAAGATCATCATCGTCCTGTTTTTGAAGATCCAATACCGGAACCTTCGTATTATAGCCATATTTCTTCAAAAGCTTATCGGTAAGATTTTCTGCCATTCTCTGTGGAAATACTTCTTTAATTGATTGTAAATTAAAAGGAATCGGAACCAGTTTTCCATCGACGTAGCCCAACACTCTGTGAAAATACTCGATGAACGGAGAAAACTCTGTCACATAGTCCCATATTTCTTTAGACGGTGTATTAAAGATATGCGGGCCATACTTGTGGATCAAAATCCCATCTTCATTGTAGAAATCATAACATGTTCCGCCTATATGCTTTTTTCTATCAATAATATGTATTTTATTATCTTTATTTCTGGACAGTCTTTCCGCAAAAACAATCCCTGTAAGACCAGCCCCTACTATAAGATAATCCATAGAAACCTCCTATTTATTCTCCCATCATAACATTGATTTTGTCTTTCAGCTTCTTCATCGGCCCTTCATTCATGATCCTGGCCTGTGCAATAGAGATCGTAACAGGATTATAGATAATTCCTTTGGCTGCCTTTTTCCCTTTTTCAGCAACCATACCTTTAATATCTGATCCAAATCCTATATTGATCACCGAAGTAATTCTTTTATACGTAGTCGGATTAAAAGAGCATTTTCTAGCAACTTTTACTAAGAGCATTTCATCTTCGATTTGTTTGTATAACACCGGATCCTGTTTTTTCAGATAATGGTCAAAAGTCCTGGCCCGTTTACATCCTCGCTTGACATCTTTATCATAGATCAAACCTAATCCATAATGTGTCCTCAACAACCTCATAAGAATCGCATTGTAATAACGGGTCTGGCCGGCATCCATACTAACTGCATCTTTATATGATAATACGCGATGCATAACTCTATTATGGTTATCATATCGCTTAACCATATTTGGAATCGCCACACTTTGTTCCCCATTACCTCTCATATATTTATAAATGAAATGCTTCGTAAATGAAACTGTGTGGATATATGGAACAGGGAACAGAATAAACTCCACATCTACATAAAATGCATGTTCAAGAAGTTTCACCTTCATTTCCCGAAGAATCTCTGTCTTGATCATCATGCTTGCCAGAGTTAAATAGACATTCTCCACATCCAGTTCGTCAAAATGATATTCTTTCCATTCAACGAAATCTATACTCTGCGTTATCGGTGTCATCTCAGAAGTATCCATATTTACTTCATGGTAATTTGACGATATAACATCTGCATCACAATGATTCTCGATAATACTTTTGAGCAGTTTTGAAAGCTGACCGGAATCAACCCAATCGTCACCGTCTACTGTCCTGAAATATTTTCCCTGCGCTAGCTCAATCGCTTTATTGATCGTCGATCCATGCCCACCGTTCTCTTTAGAGATCAGACGAACAATCCCTGGATACTGATCCTCATAGCGTTTTCCAATCTCAGCAGTATGATCTTTTGATCCGTCATCCACGATCATAATATCAAGATATCCCGCCATATCATGGTTTACAAGCGTATACAGACAGCGATCCAGATAAGCCTCAACATTATATGCCGGAACACAGATAGACAAAACTTTTTCACTCTGAGACTTCATCGCTTCAGGCCAGATTCTCGCTTTTTCCTGTTTACTTCCGTCAACTAACTGTTCTACCCTGCTATCAAAAAGAGATGCCACATTTTTTGCTGAGTATTCTTTTCTGACTTCCTGATTGATATCCGTCTCCATACCATCAGCGATTCTGGCTAAACAATCAGCAATTCCATCGATATCTTTATAGAAGAAGCATTCTCCTCCATATTGATTCACAATCTGATAACTTGGGGAATTCTTCCCAGTTATGGCCAATATAGGTTTCCCTGCTCCCATATAGTCTGCTAATTTGCCTGCAAAAAAGATAGAACCTCCTTTAGGAATGCTCTTAAAAAATGCATCTACATGAATCAGCCAATCTGATTCCTGCATGAGTTCAAGCGATTTATAATAATCAACTCCAGGATAGAACTTCACCTGATCATACAGGTAATTATTTAATACGATATCCTCTAATTCCCGAGGATTATTCCCAATGATACGAATCTCCAGATTATCAATAGCCGGATCATTTTCCTCTTTAAGTTTTTTTACGGCAGAAAGCACAGGCTTTAAGGAGCGCAGTTTATCAGAATAACCAAGGAAGGACAATATTGTTTTCCCTTGTTTTTTCTCGACTATATTTTCCCCATAAAAATCCTCATCATAACTATGAGCAACAGCAAAGAATTTTTTATTCCAGCCTGTCCCTCCCAGGATATATCGAAGCTGTCGATTCGTTGGACTGATAATGAGATCCGCATTTTTGACTACATTCGATTCCCATCTTTTCAGTTTACAGAGCAAGCGAATCCCTTCTTCTGGTCTTTTTTCCCAATTCTCCAGGTAATCCAGATTATCACTTTTAAGGGCTGCCTTCAGTTCCTTTTTCTGTGGTTTTGAAATGGTCTTTATTTCATCAATATATGCTTTTATCTCGTAGGGATTGTTCGCTACGGGGTCAGCCAATGAAGCAATCCATTTTATCTCGGGATATTTTTCCTTGATTCTCTCTCCTACCAAGATACTTTCCGGAGGTGTGCTTCTTGTCATGATTGCATCATACTGTCTTGTTTCATTCAGCTCATCAAATTTTTCCACACACCACTCAACCCATTCATCGATACTGTCTGTATCTATACTATAGGTCGTAATGTTGTCGCAATCTTTGATCGCCATTTTTTCATTATATCCCCATAATCGGCTTCTCGAGCTGCATACATCATACTCATGTTTTGAATTTCTTAACAACTTATAAGTTACG
>CADBME010000301.1 GCA_902795715.1 uncultured Lachnospiraceae bacterium
CATGACCCTGTTCACATGCAACATCGGCGGACAGACCCGGTGCGCGGTTCGCTGCAGCAGGGTGGAAGGATTTGATTCGGAGACCGGGACGGGATGGAACGAATGGCAGAGCGAGAAGGAAGGGAATGAGTAACAGAGAATGCCATGGGGCGTCGCACTGAGAAATGATTCATAGTGCGGCGCCTTTTTTGCTGCCGTAAAGTCGGTGGGTCAAAATATAGAAATAAACCGTTAAAATGCCAAATTAGTGAAAATCCGCTGAATTTTGGGGGCATAGAACGTTAAACTGACTTGTCTATCAATTGAGATGTCCGTTTTTTTGACCAGATTACGGAAGAAACTAATTTAAATATTTTGTTTTGAGAAAAACATCGTACAATAGCTATAACAAGTATAAGAGAAATGCAAATCACATTAGTGTTTTTGAGAGATGCATTAACGATTAAGCATTTGCTTGAAGGAATAATCTTATGCCAATGTACTATTACGCACACATTCGAAGAAACATAGATGGAACTATTGAAAGGCAGACAATTGAAGAACACTGTCGACATACGGCAGAAATTGCCTCGGAACTGCTTAAACCAATTGGCGCAGGAAAAGCCGCATATCTCACAGGATATTTACATGATATGGGCAAGTGCAAGCGAGAGTTTCAGGAGTATCTCGAGAAATCTTTTAATGGTGAGAATGTATCGAGAGGATCTGTTATTCATACTTTCGCAGGGGTGAAGTATGTATTAGAGAATTATCATAAAAACGGTTCCGAAGTAACACGAATAATTGCTGAAATAATAGCATATGCAATCGGCGCTCATCATGGACTGTTTGATATTAACATCGCCGGAAAAGACAACGGCTTTGTTCATAGACAAAATGCCGTTGATATCGGATATGAGGAAAGCAAACAGGGATTTTTCGGAAACTGTATCGATGCCGCTAGCATAGATGCTCTTATGAAGGATGCAGAAAAGGAATTATGGGATATTATCTCAAGCAAGATTCTTGACCTATACAATAAAGAGAATGAGTCAGAAGCAGATGCAGAGATAGCATTTCATATGGGGCTCTTGGAAAGATTATTGCTTTCTTCAGTTATAGAGGGAGATAGAAGTGATACTGCAACTTTTATGTCAGGCGAATCGTATCCTGTAAGAAAGAGTGTAGATTGGGGAGAGTATCTGGCTAGAATGGAACAAAAGCTGGAACAACTCCCTAACGAAAAGGCAATTGACACCGCAAGGAAAGAAATCTCAGATCAATGCAGAAAATTTGCAAATCAAAGAGGCGGGATTATAACTCTAAATGTTCCTACAGGAGGCGGTAAAACATTAGCATCGCTGAGATACGCTCTGGCGCATGCGTCAGAATATAACAAGAAACACATAGTATTTTCAATACCGCTACTCTCTATTTTGGAGCAAAATGCCGCAGTTATTCATCAGTGGATTGAGGATGATTCAATCATACTGGAACACCATTCCAATATTGTAACAGATGAAATGAGCGGTGAGGACGATGGTGAAAGAGAGGCTCTAATAGAGAGTTGGGATTCGCCGATTATTATTACTACACTCGTTCAGTTACTAAATACGATGTTCAGTGGTAAAACTTCCTGTATCAGGAGATTTCATTCTTTAGTCGACAGCATAATTGTTATCGATGAAGTACAAACTGTACCGTTGAAGCTGTTATCGCTATTTAATCTTGCAGTGAGTTTTTTAACAGAAGTGTGTAATACAACTGTGGTTTTGTGTTCTGCAACACAGCCTGAGCTGGCAAAGACAGAGCATCCGCTATTATCGGATCCTGTAGAAATGGTGCCATACAGCAAAAAAATATGGGATGTGTTTAGGAGAACAGAATTAACAGATGGCGGAAGCATGTCTTTGGAAGAAGTGCCGGGTTTCGCAGTCAGTCTGATTGGAACTGATAAAAGTCTGCTGGTCGTATGTAATAAGAAAACGGAAGCGGAATATGTGTTTAGCAGACTATTTGAAAAAGGATACAACTGCTATCATCTTTCGGCATCAATGTGCATGGAACACAGAAGAAAAACATTGAAAGAAATGGAAGATGATTTAATGGATGCTGACATAAATCATCCCGTTATCTGTGTCGCAACACAGGTCATTGAAGCAGGAGTAGACCTTTCTTTTCAAACAGTAATTCGCTTTGCAGCCGGCATGGACAGCATAATTCAGGCGGCCGGAAGATGCAACAGAAATGCTGAGAATAAAGAAATCTCAAAAGTATACATCATTAGGCTGAAGGGAGAGAATCTCGCCAAATTACAAGATATTAAAAGAGGAAAAGACGCCACGATCGGTCTTCTTTACGAATATGGAAATAATCCTCAGAAATTCTCGTATGACTTAAGCTCT
This sequence comes from uncultured Lachnospiraceae bacterium, assembly GCA_902795715.1. The sequence goes on from CADBME010000301.1 coordinate 2,385, forward strand.
CAAACAGCAATTAAACAGTATTACAGATATTTCTATGATGAATACGATGGCGGGTCAATGAACTTTCCCATTAAGGGAAAGGGATGCTCAATATATGATCTTCTGTCTTTAAACACTAAGTATTGTTCGAAAGAAGACAGATACTATTATCGTCAGGCTTTTAAACTGGCGGGGAATTGCTTCAGTGTATTTGATGAAGACAGCATTGATGCAATCGTCCCTTATGGTGAGGGCAAAGAGATCATAACACAGCTTTGCAGTGTTAATAAGGATGATTTTATTGAAGTGAAGCAACTCTTAAAGAGAGCAGCCCAGTATTCGGTTTCCGTTTATCGATATCAACAGAAAGAACTTGAAAGGACAGATGGCCTGTATTGGGTTTACGGTGGCAGTGTAGCAGTACTCGCAGACGAAAATTATGATTTAAAAACAGGATTCAGAATGGAACGTCAGCAAATGGATTATTTGGAGGTGTAGAAGTGAAGACAAAACATCCGAATATTGTTGAATTTCAAGTGTCCGGACCATATGCACTGTTCTCCGACCCGATAATGAGGGTTGGAGGAGAAAAATGCACTTATCAGATTCCTACTTATGAATCATTGAAGGGAATCATGATGTCCGTTTACTGGAAGCCGACAATCATCTGGTACATTGACAAAGTCAGGGTCATGAAGCCAATCCAGACAGAGGTTAAGGGAATCAGGCCGATTAAGTATAATAATGGAGGGAATGACCTTGCATATTATACGTATCTCAAAAACTGCAAATATCAGGTACAGGCTCATTTTGAATGGAACGACAACAGACCGGAACTGGAGTGTGACAGAAACGAGAACAAACACCACCAGATCGCAAAAAAAATGATCAGAAAAGGTGGACGCCGCGATGTCTTTCTCGGTACAAGAGAATGCCAGGGATATGTAGATCCATGCGTCTTCGGAGAAGGAGAAGGCGCTTATGATGACATACCGCAGCTGGCTTTTGGCGTGATGTACCATGGAATTACTTATGCAGACGAGGCATATTCTGATGAGACAAAAAACAGAATGACCGTTAACTTTTGGAGACCGGTTATGAAAAACGGTATTATTGAATTCTTACGGCCCGAAGAGTGCCCAATCCACAAGCCGGAACATGAGATGTCGATAAAAGAATTCGGAAAGCACGTTAACTTTTCGGGAATTGAAGAGTTTTCAGGAGGTGATGTCGGATGAGCTTGCTGCAACAGGCGTGCGATACATATGACTACGCTGAGAAAGATCATGCCGGTGTATATGAGTCGGGGAAAAACGAACCGTTGGCCCCGATTTGTCATGCAATTACAAATGCAAAAATAGAGATTACAGTTGATGCGGATGGTAATTACATCCAGGGAATTGAGGTAGATAAAGGCGATGCTAAAACGATCTTTCCAGTCACGGAAGAATCTGCAGGGAGAACAGCTGCACCATGTGCACACCCGCTATGTGAGCAATTGGGGTATTTAATCCCTCATAATACAGAAAAATATGAATTATACATAAGGCAATTGAAGGAATGGAACTTGTCTGAATATTCTCACCCGATGCTTCATCCTATATTGATTTACGTCAATAAAGGAACGATCATTAAGGATTTGACTGATGAGAATATTATCAAGATCAACGAAAATGGAACACCAAAGGACGAAAAAGCATTTATTCGTTGGAGGGTTATCGGAATTGGGAATGAAAGCGGTGCATGCTGGAAAAATAGAAACCTTCAGAATGCATACAGCAGATATTACCTTTCAAGAATACAAGAAAGAGATAGAGATGTATGCATGATTAATGGAAATATTGAGCCGGTAGCAAAACAGCATGCTAAAGGGATTGTGTCGCTGAATGGGAATGCAAAACTTATCTCTTCAAATGATTCTATTAACTTTACTTATAGAGGACGGTTTATAAACGATGCAGAGTCTATGACCGTGGGATACCTGGCATCACAAAAATCTCATAATGCACTGAGATGGATTATTGCTAATCAGGGCAGGTATTGTGCTGGAAGGAATTTCGTTTGCTGGAATCCACAGGGAAAAGAAATTCCAAAAGTAATGTCTGTTATGCGCCCCAAAAGAACGCAAGAAAAGGGTGATTCGGTTAGCTATACTCCAAGCGATTACAAAGAGAATCTTGCTAGAATACTGAATGGATGGAAAACGGATCTTCCTATAGATGCAAAAGCAGTTGTTGCTGTATTTGATGCGGCTACGACAGGAAGACTCTCACTATCGTATTACAGTGAGATGCAGGCGACAGGTTTTTTGGAGAGGTTAAAACACTGGGACGAGACTTGCTGCTGGCCGAATAAAGACTTAGGTATACAATCGCCTTCTCTTATGAAAATTGCATGCTATGCGTTCGGAACATTGCGGAATAATAAGATCGAAGCGGATGATAGCATATTGAAACAGGCAATGTTGAAACTTGTTGCCAGTAGATTGGAAAAAGCGAAAATACCAACGGACATAGAAAGAATACTGGTAAAAAAAGCAGGAACTCTAATGTTGTATGACGATAGTAAAGCCGGTAACTGGCTTCGCAGTGATCTTTTATTTACTGCCTGCGCAGTTATAAAAAAGTATCGGTTTGATTATTACAGGGAGGAATGGAATATGGCCCTTGAAAAGGAGAAGAAAGATCGAAGCTATCAATACGGACGTTTGCTTGCCGTACTTGAAAAAGCTGAACGCGATACATATGGTATGGATGAAGATCGTGAACCAAATGCAATGCGAATGCAGTCGGTATTTACGCAGCGTCCTCAATATGCATCCAGAATGATTTGGGAGCAAGTCAAGAGAGGCTATTTCAGACGTCTTTCGAAGGGACAGAGAACCTATTACGAGATACTCATTGGACAGATTATGGAACAGTTAAGTGAATTTGAAGAGGAGGCCAACAAACCTTTAGAAGACACTTATCTATTGGGATATTATCTCCAGAAAAACGAAATGTATACCGGCAGGAACAAAGATCAGAAAGATAATTAAACAGGAGGATTGATGATGAGTACCCTGAAGAATAAGATCGATTTTGTAGCATTGGTCGCTGTTAACATGGCAAACGCTAATGGAGATCCCCTTAATGGAAATCGTCCCAGAACAGACTATGAAGGTTATGGGGAAATGAGTGATGTATGCATTAAGAGAAAAATCCGTAATAGGATGCAGGACATGGGAATGAAGGTGTTCGTGCAGTCGGATGACAGAAGTGATGACGGGTGCGATAGCCTGAGTAAACGTGCGGATAAGGAAGGCTTCAAAGGTATCAAAAAGGAAGAGGAGTTCTTTAGTAAAGCCTGTGCGACATGGTTGGATGTGCGCTCATTTGGACAAGTATTTGCATTTAATAACTTGGCTCTTAAATCGGTAGGTGTGAGAGGACCGGTATCCATACATCAAGCGGTTAGCGTTGTGCCTGTAGAAATTGTTTCTATGCAGATCACAAAGAGTGTCAGCGGGGACAAAAAAGAAGGCGCAACTCGCGGTTCTGACACTATGGGTATGAAGCATTTCGTTAAATTTGGAATGTATATTATTAAGGGTTCAATTAATGTGCAGCTTGCTGAAAAGACCGGATTTAGCGATGAAGACGCAGAAACCATAAAAGAATGCCTCCGTACTTTGTTTGTTAATGATGCGTCTTCGGCTCGTCCCGATGGATCAATGGAGGTAGTTAAGCTGTACTGGTTTAAACATAACTGTAAAGACGGACAGTATTCAAGTGCAAAAGTACACCGTTCTGTTTCTGTCACACAGAAACCGGAAGTTATGGTTCCCTCTGCGATTGATGATTTTGAAATTCAGGTGACACCGCTCAAAGGCCTGGAAATGGAGGAGATAGAAGGTGTGTGATGACCGGGATTATCTCATGATGTCGGGGATTCAGCATTTTTCATTCTGTAGAAGGCAGTGGGCATTGATTCATATTGAACAGCAGTGGAAAGAAAATATTCATACTGCTCTTGGAAAACTGGATCATACTCGCTGTCATGATGGCGATGTATATGAAAAACGTGGGGATTTATTAACAATTCGCAACTTGCGAGTTGTATCGCACCGATTGCATTTATCCGGCAATTGCGATGTCGTTGAATTCAGAAAAGATCCGCAAGGAATCAGCATCCGCTATTGTGACGGACTTTGGAAACCGATGCCTGTGGAATACAAACATGGGCATAGCAAAACAAACGATGCCGACAGAGTTCAGCTTTGCGCTCAGGTTATGGCATTAGAAGAGATGCTGAATTGCGATATTCAGGAAGCCGCACTGTATTATGCAGAGACACGCCGCAGAGAAGCTGTAGAGATTTCACAAGATCTTCGAACAAAAACGCAGGACATGGCTGATGAAATGTGGCAGTATTTTCAGAAGGGTTATACACCAAAAGTTAAGACGGGAAAGCAATGTAAAGCATGCTCATTAAATGATCTGTGCCTTCCGCGTTTGTGTCAAAGAGTTAGTGTAAAAAGATATTTAGATGAGGCACTTCAAGAAAACGAA
>CADBME010000302.1 GCA_902795715.1 uncultured Lachnospiraceae bacterium
AAATATAGTCGTATTCCCTCTTTTTATATAAAAATTGGCAAAATATTAGGCAAATAAAGCAATTTTCCATAATATCAATCTGTAAAAGATTGCAGGTCCCCTTCAAAATCTTTCCCGCAAGCCTCTGCCTGCATTTCCCCTTCCGGATTTCCGGCCCCGGTCACATGACCATTTTCCGAATCATGGTCGCTGCCTGAGGACCCTTTCTCATCCAGGTTCCCGGCCTGGGGACCATCGGCAGAATCCGACAAAACCTGTTTGCGAAAGATGGACCCGGTAATCAGATGACGAAACTTTCCCTTCTTCTTCAACCAGAAATAGAGGCCGGATGCTCCGATGACCCGAAAGAATTCGGGCACCTCAACGGTCTCCTCATGAATCCAGGGCTGCATGGACTCAATACACACGCACAGACCGGTATTCATCATGGAAGAAAAGCGGTCAGCAAATCCTATCTGCCATTCAGGAGGCAGACAGATAAAAACGATATCGGGCACACAGGCATTAATATCATTCACCACCCGACCGAACTCTCCTTCGGAGTCTTTCTCCACCAGGATGCCATCCAGGTTGATGCCGGGATACTCGGTCAGAATATACTCCTGGAGGGCCGTCAGTGTTTCCTCGGAGTCCATGACGGCATATATGCTGAAATCATAAGCGTTCATTACAGGAAAAAGCCTGGTCATATAATTACCGGCATACTGGCCTTCCCCCTCAGCTCCTTCGCTTTCTTCTTTCAGGCGATGGTAAGCTTTTTGTGTGTGGAGATCTCCCGGAAGAACCAGATCACAGCGATTCACAAAAGCAGCAGCTTCTGAATCGTTCTGACAGAGAAGAGAACTCTCTGCCGTGAGAAAATAGATCAGGGCCGGTCCGGGTTCTCTCACAAATCGGACAGATGCCTCCACAGCCTCTTCCACCCCGGGAAAACTCACGTCAATTCCCAGAATATTTATTTTGGTCTGTTCTGGCATAATATATCCTTTCCAGTGTTACTCGGATTCGTCACTTCCGTTCTCCTGGTCATCATCGTAATAGGAAGACTCCGAATCTTCGGTTTGATTGGTTATTTCCGGAACGTTGGTACTGTCGGACCCCAGATAAATTCTGATATCCCCGCCGGTACTGATCTCGTCAACGTAGATGTCCGCATCGGGGAAATAGTCCAGAAGGTCTTCTCCCATACCTTCTTCCCGAACCCGGATCCTGGTCTCAGAAAAAACACCGTCCTGCTGATAGGAATCCACCATGCTGATATTGTAACCTTCCGAGGTGAGGTATTCCTGCCAGCGTCTTGCCAGTCCTTCCACATAGGCAGCATTGAAGATCTCAATGGCCAGTTCCTTGGACTCCCCACCGTTATCACTGTAAACGGCATCGTTTTCCGTACCGTCTTCACTGTCTTTTTTCTTATCTGCCTTGTCCTTTCCTGACCCCTGAGCCTGCTTGACAAGAGCAGCAATCTGAAGCTGAATCTTCTGGGAATCCAAGAGGAATAAGCCGTCTTCCTCACCGCCCTGCATGATACGAATGGTGATATCCGACGCGTTGAGCTGATCTACCAGATCCGGAACTGTCGTCATCCCTTCATCCCGGTTCATGACTGCATTTTTTTCATAGCAGGCTGCAACATCAGCTGCTTTCCTGCTCTTGGTCAGGTTTTCAAGATAGGACCCTATATAAGTGCTGGTTCTGTCAAGTCGTGCGGACTCTTCATTCCCCGTACCGTCAAGATGTGTGATCAGGGCGATTCCCTGCTCACCGTCAATCTGCTGGTCTCCCGCATCGATGCTCTTAAGCTCATCAGCCTGATTACGGTAAGACATGACATTGGGAAAATGATAGGTAACCTTGGGTCCGGTTTGCAGGACCTCCTGGAAAGCTTCCAGACTCATGGAATCACAGCCATTGATGGTCAGGCCTGTAATCTCCGCAAAAATTGACCTGAGGATATCGTAACGTTCCTCACCGAAAGCCGCTGCGATGTCCCTGATCTCCTGATCTTCACCTGCATCAGGAATCCTGGCCTGTACTTTCTTGAGATTCTTGCTGCCAAGAGTCACTTTGCCATTGGCCGGAACCAGAACGACATCAAACTTTCCGGATTCTTTGTTAAAGAGAGTAACAAAGATGTATTCGGTCCGGTTGTCCCTGCCGTCAACAATAACAAGATCCGACTCCAGATTCGTCTCGTCTATGACCGCCTGGCTTCCTTCCTCCTCCGTAGACTTGCTGGCAATAGCCTCCTGAGTCTCCTTGGCCGTATCCTTCAGCTCCGCAAAACTCCCGGTAAGATAATAGGACACCCCCTGAAAGGATGCATAAGCAATTCCGACCATGATTGCAAATACAACCAGGAGACGAAAAATCAGTTTTATAATCGTCACGCCAATACCCGGCTTTTTCATATCTGTCCTCCTAAAAGAAAGATTGTTTTCCCTATAGCATTTTAACAGTATAGCAAAGATACCTGAATCATGCAAGTTTAGTAAATATTAAAGAAATCAAAGGGGGCGGGTTTCCTCCCTGAGCCATGCCCTTTCCTCTTGTCCGAGAAGGGGACCGACCTTTTGATAAACGGTTTCATGGTAAGAGTTGATCCACTTGATTTCCTTTTCCGTGAGCATTTCCACCAGGATGGCATCCCGGTCATAGGGTGCCATAGTCAGGGTCTCGAAGCAGAGAAAACTGCCGAAGCCATTGGTGTGGTCTTTTTTGCAAACGATCAGATTCTCGATCCGTATTCCGAACTTTCCCTCCAGATACAGGCCCGGCTCATTCGAAGTAATCATCCCCTCTTCCAGAACACACTGGCTCTGTCCCTCAGATGACGGCCTATAGCGGAAGCCATTGGGATTTTCATGCACACTGAGAAGATAGCCTACCCCATGACCGGTACCGTGATTGTAATCATATTTGTGATCCCAGAGGGGAGTCCTGGCCAGACTGTCCAGGCTCTGCCCGGTACAGCCGTGAAGGAAGCCGGAGGCCGCCAGGTCCACATGCCCTCTGAGCACAAGGGTATAAGCTTCCTTCTCTTCCCGGGTCAGAGGCCCCAGGGAAATAGTCCGGGTGACATCCGTGGTTCCCTCCAGATAATGTCCGCCCGTGTCTGCCAGCACAAAGCCCCTGGCTTCCAGAGGAATGTCCGTTTCCGGCCCGGCGCTGTAATGGACGATAGCCCCGTGATGTCCGTAGGCAATGATGGCTTCGAAGCTGTCCTCAACAAAATGCTCCTGGGAGGCCCGGAGGGCATGGACCTTCTCTGCGGCAGACATCTCGGTGATGGTCTTCTTTCCTGCATTTTTCTTAAGCCAGTAAATAAACCGGGTCAGGGCCACACCGTCTTTTATGTGTGCTTTCCGTTCATTTTCAACTTCCACGGGGTTTTTCACCGCTTTTTTGAGCAGGGTGGGATTATCCCCTTCAACTTTGAGACAGGAATCAGGTATGGAAGAGACAAGGGTATCGCTGACCATGCGGGGATCATAGTAGACCCTGCAGGCATCAGGCAGGCATTTGAGATCATCAAAAACCTTTTCATAGGGCCGGAGGATCACACCGTCCCGGGTAAGCTCCCGGCGAATCTGGGGGCTTACGCAGTCCTGGACATACCAGACCACATCTTCCCGGGTCAGAATCAGATAAGACAGAACTACCGGGGTGCAGGCCACATCATTACCACGGACATTGAGAAGCCAGCATATATCACACAGAGATGCCATCAGGAGAAGGTCGGCATGCTTTTCCCTGGTCAGATTACGAATTTCCCTAATCTTTTCTTTCCGGGTCTGACCTGCATAAACCGTATCAAGCAGCCATGGCGGTTCCATGGACATTGGCGGACGATGGGCCCATATATTTCCAACCAGATCAAGGTCTGACCGGATTCTGGCCTTATTGTTAAAAACAATAGAACGGAACATCTTTGCCTGGTACTCCATGACACACCGGCCGTCATAGGCCAGGGTCATTCCGGGCTCTAAAATCCTGTTCAGATAGGCATTCAGAGTGGGAACTCCCGCTTGGCCCATCTTCATCAGACGGATTCCGCTGTCCTTAAGCTGGTCCCGGGCCTGAAGAAAATATCTCCCGTCCGTCCACAGACAGGCATCCCTTTCGCAGACGACCAGAGTTCCTGCAGATCCGGTAAAGCCGGAAACATATTCCCTGCATTTAAAATAATCTCCCACATACTCTGAGCCATGGAAATCACTTGTCGGAATCAGATATACATCGATTCCCTTTTTTTTCATCTCATCTCTAAGCTGTACCAATTGTCTACGCATAAATCTGCCCTCTCATTTTCTGAATTGTTTCCATCCGGATCCCGAAAATCCTGCAGCAGCAAACCGCCTTCAGGCTTTCCTTTTCATTATAATAACACGAATCAGGGTCCTGGGGAGCAGTTTTTTACATCTTTTCCTTGACGGAAGGTCATAATCATGTTAATAAAGGGAGCCGGAATAAATAAGCGTACGCAGGAAGTCTGCAGATTCAGGGGAGGTTTTATATTGCATTACAAGGAAAGAGGGATCGGATCCTTAATCGCCGATAAGGATATCCTTAATCATTATCAGATTCTCACAGATTTGAAAAAAGACAGTTCCGTATTACTGGTAATCGACTCGAAGTCCGGAGAGCTTCGGGTCATGAAATACAAAAGGGACTATAACCTTCAAGTTATGTCCCGCTTAAAAAAATGTCCCGTTCCGGGAATCCCCCGCCTCTACGAGATTGAGGAAGAAAGGGGTCATATTCTGATCATCGAAGAATACATTCATGGCATGACCCTGAAAGAGGCCATGGAAAGGGAAGGCCTTTTTTCGGAAGAAAAGGCTGTGGAATGTCTGCTGTCCTTATGTACAATTCTTAAAAATCTGCACGAAATGAATCCGCCCATCATCCACAGAGACATCAAGCCGGAAAACATCATGATTACCAACGAGGGGGCAATCCGTCTGGTTGACTTTAACGGGTCAAAAGAGGTCTCAGAGAACAAGCCCCGGGATACCGTCCTCTTCGGCACCCACCAGTATGCCGCTCCCGAGCAGTATGGCTTCGGGTCCTCAGACTGCCGCACCGACATCTATCAGCTTGGTATTACCATGAATCGTCTTCTAACCGGTTTCTTTCCCGTTGATTCTCTCTATGAGGGCAGGCTGGGTTCCGTCATTCAAAAATGCATCCGCTACGATGTAGAAGAGAGATACCAGACCATAGGAGAACTGGAACAAGCTCTGGCCGGGCCGGAGCAATCCCGGTCCGTCTTTTCTTTTATAAGTCCCGTTTTTGGCAGTCCGATACCCTGGAAAATCATACTGGCTTCCTGCTTTTATGCCGTGGTGCTCAGCCCCTGTCTTTATCTGGGCGTGTATGAAGAAACGACCAGTCTGATAAGCGGCTTCCATTTTACCATCCGGAAAATCGGATCCTTCTTCATACTGGTCCTCCCTGTCTTCATGGCATGTGATTGCCAGGTGATACATAAATATTTTCCACACTGGGCCAGAGCCGGAAGAATCCGTTCCGTCATCCTTGCCTACATGGCATTTTTTGTTCTGATCATCGCCTTGATCTTATTATCCGATATCATCTCTTCACAAAGCCGATAGATTCCCGTCAGGCATCTCCTATCCCTAATTCCGTCAGAGCATGAACCAGATCAGGAATACGGTCACGGAAAAGCCTGCCGGAAAATGCCTCATGGGGGAGGCAGATAAAGTGTGCCCCTTCAGGACTTACAGGCCGGTAGAGGGGGTCAGCTATCAGGCTTTTGCAGCTGCTGATATTCTCCATGATTGCTTTTTCTCCGAAAATCTGACGGCAGGATACGGATCCGGGGGCCAGGGTCCTTTCCCGGTCCGGACAGACATTCTTGGTCCTTCCCCACTGATTTTGGCCGCTCCAGTCAAGGATTTCCGAATCTGTTTCCAGCGGGCTGATTACTTCCGGGCGGATTCCTGTCCGCATGGCTATGGCTCTGGCCAGAGAAATGCTTATGACAGGTTCCCCAATCAGGACCATTTCCCCCTTTTCTTCATTCCCGTAATCACCGGTCCCGCCTCTTCTCATTTCCGGGAAAGTCATCTCTTCTACATTGACAGGACTTTTGATCTGATAATCTCCACCCGCCATCCGGCAGATCCTTTTCATTTCCAAATCAAGATAATCTCCGTATTCTTCTGCCGGAAAACCTATGACATAGGGGATCCCAAACCGTCTCTTCAATTTCCTGGCAGCCGGAAGTCCCACGGAAGAGATCACCAGACTGATATCGGCCTCCGGGCTGGTCCGGATTTCATCCAGACTGCTGCCCATGGCCATACAGGACTGAATCCGGTATCCCTTTTTCTGCAGCCATGCCCGCAGGGAATCCATGGTAGACCCAATTGAGAAATCCAGTGGAGTGGCTCCCAGGATATTGACGGAAATCCCTTCTTCATGTCCTGAAGAACCCTCTTCACCTTCCCTGTGAATCCCGGTTTTCTCTTTGCCATCTTTAAATTTCCCGGTCTTTTCTTTGTCATCCGGGTCCGCAAGGAAATCAGCTATTTTTTCCAGAGCCATGCCCGCACCGCTAACGTAGGTCTTCATGCCTGTCGTTGGAAAATACAGAGTGGGAATCCCGCTTCTTTGCTGAATCTCCATGGCGATTCCCTCAAAATCCGTCCCGTTAAGAAGAGGGACCGGCGTTCTCACCAGAGAGATGAAAGCAGGATGCAGGTCCCGGGCTGCCCGGAGAATATCCCGGATCAGCTTTTCATCATTTCCCAGGATGGCATCCATCTGGGTCAGACCACTGATAAAAACCAGGCTGTCCTGATCATACCAGCGAGGTTCATCGTGGGTATTATAAGTGGAATTGCATCCGGAAGGATCATGGATGACCGTCATGCCTCCCAGCTCGAAAAGGGCCGAACAGACGCCCGAAACATCCGCCGTATAGGTTGATATTTTAGCAGAGACCTGTCTCATAAACTACACTCTCCTTCCTTGTGAACCCTAAAGACATTTGAACATTCTCCTTCCATTCCGCCACCGGATCTCTCCTTTACAAAGGCGGCAGGAGGCATGCGCAGCCAAGACCCTTTCTGCGTATGCTATCCTCAACAGGCCGGGTCAATGAACAGGCCTCCCGGATCCGGGCAAGCATGGTCAGGATTCCATCGTAGCCGTGGAGACCGCCTCCTTCCACCATATTGACAAAATGAGGGGTCTGGTGAAAATATGCCGCCTTCTGACCCACGGCAATCATGTTTTCATCCGCCAGTCTGGGCAGGACCCGCATATTGTGGTGGATTACCGAACAGATCCGAATGTCCGGTCCATGTTCCTTGAGCCATTTCCAGTCTTCTTCCTCTTCCGGAAGGAAGGCATCCCCGTAGATGTGGGTCACCCGGATTCCATGGTCAAGAAGCAGTCTGGCCAGGCCCAGGACCTGGGGTGTCGCCGATGCGTCAAGGGCCACCCTTTTTCCTCTCAGACAGACGGCCGTTGCCTCCAGGCTTGCCTCACACTCTTTTTTCAGTGAATCCGGGTCAATCCAGGCTCTCAGTAAATCCCATGCCCATGAATCTTTCTTTTCCTCCCTGTCCGGGCATGTGACCGGCGATATGGCCGCAGATGAATCCAGAGACAGGTCATGAGATGCAGGCGGAGAATTCTCCGGGCCTAAATAACGGCACAGGGAAAGGAGCTGCCAGTCGATCTTATCATAATCCCAGGTCATAGGCAGATACAGTCCTGGTATATCCAGTTTCTCCGACAGGATCTGAAGGCCAGGCTGGCCAGGAGGGTAGGTACAGATATTAAGGCAGCTTTCTCCCATCTGCAGATAAGCTTCCAGGGATGATAATTCTGTCAGATCGAGCCATGTCCACCCGGCTTTCCTTAAAATAGTCTTGATTTCCGATTCTTCCCTCATGGGAAAATCGTTGCCGACAAAGTTGATCTGGCGAGGGCGGACCGGCCCTTTTTGTAAAATATCGTACATTTTGATCCGGAGTTTCTGGTCCGGCGTCAGGCCTTCCTTTTGCAAAATGCAATCCATATAGCAATCCACAAAATAGATATCCGGATGCAGGTCTCTTAAAGTCCCGTAAATATAGTCAAGGTCTGTTCCCAGAAAATGATGGAGGCAGACTGTAAAGAGCAAAAGAATCCTGGGTTTCTTTTCCAGCCGGTCCAGAATCTCCCCCACACCCCGAATTACCAGATCTTCCATCTCCCCACTGTAGAGATCTTCTTCCTGGAGCTCGATAAAAGAAAACCGGTCCATAGCATCCATTTCCGCTGCTGTAAGAACCACTCCCCGGTTGCAATTGGCTGCGCAGACATAAACCTGATGAGCCTCGGGCAAAAGCATTCCCATATGAACGATGTTCCAGTTGCCATGGGCCGGACTGTTATATTCAAGCCCCGGTTCAAAGGGAGCCGGCCAGGAGGCATTTTTAATCTCTACAGACTCCTCCGAAGAGAGGGAGCCGTGAATCATTTTCAGCATTTGATCACCTCAATTTCCGGATGAGTCGGATAGGAACTCCTGTCCCCACTCCTTCAGATCCATGCCACAAGCCTTTAAAACAGCCTTTGCTGTTCTCCGGTAGGCCCGGGCCATCTCCGATTCCGGCCAGGCTTCCACAACCGTCATCAGATCTTCCTCCGCCTCGGGAACCAGATCACAGCGGGGGAGATCGGCAATAATTTCCGTGTGGAGGTCCATGGCCAGTTCCCGCACCTTTTCTTCTTCTCTTTTTACATTTCTCCGGTTCAGAATCAGACCGCCAAGCCGGGCATATCCGCGGCTTTTAAAGTTTTCCACCGCCATGCCGATATTGGCTGCCGCATGGATGGCCATATTTTCACCGGAGGTCAGGACAAAGACCTTATCGGCATAGCCTCCCCGCATAGGCATGGAAAAGCCGCCGCAGACCACATCGCCAAGGACATCATAGATTACCACATCCGGGGCATAGACCCGGTATGCTCCCTTTTTCTCCAGGGTTTCCAGAGCAGCTATGATACCCCGGCCTGCACAGCCCAGCCCGGGGGAGGGCCCTCCCGCTTCCACGCAGAGGACACCGCCATAACCCTTTACAATCATATCCTCCAGACCAAAATCATCTTTACGTCTGCGGACGAGATCGAGAACGGTTTCCATCTTTTCATGATCTCTCCCCCTCAGAAGAGCTGTGGAATCTGCTTTCGGGTCACATCCGATCTGCATGACCGTCAGGCCGGCCTGGGCCAGAACAGCCGCCACATTGGATACCGTCGTGCTTTTCCCTATTCCTCCCTTTCCGTATACTGCTATCTTAATCAT
>CADBME010000303.1 GCA_902795715.1 uncultured Lachnospiraceae bacterium
CCGTGATGCGGTGAACGGATATAGAAATGATGCTTTTGACCGATCCACGGAACTAGATATTTACATTCCATCAAGGAGAATTGGAATAGAATATGATGGAAAGCATTGGCATAATTCTAAAGAAGCTAGAGCACGGGAAATCAACAAATATAATAAATGCACTGAGTTAGGAATAACACTGATTCGAGTAAGAGAGGCGAGCAATCTGCTAGACCTTGAAATATGTGATGAGCTTATCAATGTAAAGCATGATTTAGGAGAAACTATTTGTGAGGTACTGTCTACTCTAGGCGTTAAGACTAATACGGGGAAAATAGATATTGAACAAGACCGTTTTTATATCTATGCAGGCTACGTTAATCAGTTAAAAAGCCATAACTTAAAAGTAGCTTTTCCTAAGATTGCTGCGGAGTGGCATCCGACAAAAAACCATGAACTATTGCCGGAGATGTTCACACCGCGTAATGATGCGAAAGTATGGTGGAAATGTCCTAAAGGACATGAATATATGTCGACTATAGCTCATAGAGCTGAGGGTTCAAATTGTCCGTACTGCTCAAACAGAAAGCTATTAAAAGGTTATAATGACTTTGCTACCACTAACGATAATCCGTTATTGATAGAGGAATGGGATTATGAGGAAAATGAAAAGAGAAACATTTTTCCGGATTCTATGACAAAAGGTAGCAAGAAAAAGGTCTGCTGGAAGTGTGCGAAAGGGCATAAGTGGCGAACAACCATTTCTGAGCGAAATAGAGGAAGTGGATGTCCTGTTTGTTCAGGAAGAATAGTAGATGAAGGAATAAACGATTTAGAAACTCAAAGACCGGAGCTACTAAAGGAATGGGATCATCAGAAAAATAGAGACGTTGATCCATCAAAGGTGTCTGTGTTCTCGAACAAAAAAGTCTGGTGGAGATGCAGTGAAGGGCATGAATGGGAAGCAATCATACAGGTACGATCTAGAGGAGCTGGCTGTCCAATCTGTGCAAAGAAAAACAAACTGGATACAGTAAAGTTCAGGAATCTTATGAGAGGGATTAATCCGAGTATTGAGATTAAGGGTGAGTATGTAAATACGGAAACAAAGGTTGAATGCCACTGTAAAACCTGTGGAAAAACATGGTATACAACACCGCACACCCTAAAAAGCGGACATGGGTGTCCAAGTTGTGCAAGAAGAGGTCGTAAGAGCAGTAATCTAAAGGATAAATAAGACAAAGACTGATGAAAAAAACATCGTTTTATACTAACTACACCGAAGAAAAGTTCATAGACAAACTCAAAAAGGCCATTGATACTTGCCGTTCGTTCTCTTTTTCTGTGAGCTTTATTAAGAAACCAGGACTCCGGCTGATTGCTCCAAATATTGAGGCGGCACTTGCTCGAGGCGCTGAGGGACGTCTTATAACATCTACATATCAGAACTTCACGGATGTTGAGTCGCTACTATTTTTCAATGATTTACAGTGTAGATATCCAGACCAGTTCAAGTGTCATTTAGATAAGGAGTGTTTTTACGACAAATGGGGAAATACTGTTGGATTCCATTCTAAAGGCTATCTATTCGAGTACGACGATCACAATGAGCTGCTTGTAGGATCTTCTAATATCACTGTGTATGCATTGCTCAAGAATGTTGAGTGGGATGTTTCTATTATTGATGGAAATGATTCTGAGACATACACCTATGCAAAAGAAGATTTTAACCTTCTTTGGAAGAAGACTTATCCGCTTGATCAGGAAATTATAAATGATTACAGAACTAGACTATATTATTCCATCGAAAGATGGGACATGGATTATGTGATAGCGAATACTGATATTAAGCCTAATTATATGCAGCGCAAGGCGCTGAAGGAGCTTAATAGGATACGTGTAACTGGAGCAGCTAAAGCTTTGATTGTAGCTGCTGCAGGGTCAGGAAAAACATATCTTGCAGCTTTCGACGCACTCAACTTTAATCCTAAACGATTATTGTATATAGCCCATGAGGGATCAATTCTTATGAAAGCGTATGAGACCTTTGGTAAAGTGTTTGGAAGAGATCGCTCATACGGTTTATATACAGGGGACTATAAGGAGCAGGATGCGGACTTTGTTTTTTCAACAAATATTTCGATGGCTGGGGCACTCGAACTATTTGAGCCACATTCTTTTGACTACATAATCATCGACGAATGCCATCATGCAACTGCTGAGACATATAGGAAAGTAATCAATTTTTTCGAACCGGAATTCTTATTGGGTATTACAGCAACACCTGAGCGAATGGATGAAGATGATGTATTCAGCTTATTCGATCAGAATGTACCATATGAACTTAGACTTCGAGACGCAATAATTAATAAGCTAGTAGTGCCGTTTAAATACTATGGTATTCGAGATGAGCTAATCGAATATGGCCTTAAAGAAACTAAGGGCCATAAGTTTGTAGAACAGTTCTCTGATGAAAAGCATTGCGAATTCATCAGAGATATGATTGAAAGATATAGAGATCCAGGCAAAAAGCTGAAAGCTCTGGCATTTTGTCGTGATGTAGCACATGCCAGAAGAATGGCAGACGCTATGGAGGAGTACTATCCCCGTGGCACCAGGTTCTTAACAGGCAACAATTCAGTTGGTGAACGCGTTCGTGCTTATAAAGATCTCCAGGACGATAACGCCGATTTGCAGATACTGTTTACTGTAGATATCTTAAACGAAGGCGTCGATATTCCAGGCGTAAACATGGTCTTATTCCTGAGACCAACAGATTCTCAGACTATTTTCATTCAGCAGCTTGGTCGTGGCCTCAGAAAATATGAG
>CADBME010000304.1 GCA_902795715.1 uncultured Lachnospiraceae bacterium
GCTGCGGATACGCCAAACTCTTCCTCACAAGCCTTTACTAATTCATTTAACTCTAATACAGATAAACCTTTGATAACTTCAATAATTTCCTGAGTTGTCATTTTAATATCCTCCATAATCAGTTTTTTCATTCACAGATGTTTCAGTTTCATACCGGAACCCGAACAGGCCCGGTCCTGGCTCGGTTCCGAATGGAAACCGGCCTGAATTCCGTCTACGCTTATTCTGCTGCAGCTTCTTCTGCCGGTGCAGCTTCCTCAGCAGATCCGTCTTTTTCTGCAATCTGCTTGATAACACGTGCGAAATTGGCGATGGGGCTCTGGATACTTCCGAGGAACTTGGCAAGAAGCTCTTCTCTGGAGGGAATCGTTGCAATGACATTGATTCCGTCCTTATCATAATAAGTACCTTCTACAACACCGCTCTTAAGCTCAAGGATCTTTGCTTTCTTGCTGAAAGCTGCAAGTACTCTTGCCGGTGCTGTTGCATCTTCTTTGGAAATAGCAAAAGCGTTGGTTCCGTCAAGATCCTTTGTGATTCCTTCGAATTCCGTACCTTCCACAGCACGCTTAACCATCGTATTCTTATAAACTTTGTATACGATATTGGCCTCGCGGCACTGCTTACGAAGTTCCGTAACGTCAGCAACAGATATACCACGATAATCAACAACTACAATGGATTTGGCTCCATCAAGCTGCGCTTTGATCTCTTCGATAATCGGCTGCTTTAATTCAACATTAGCCATCCTTCTGGTTTACCTCCTGTAAAATATTTATATGTTCCGCCGTCAGGCTCGAATTAAACTCATGGATATCCGCTCTTTCAAAAGGCGATTGAACGGAAAAAACCCTCGGCACAAAGACCGAGGGCATAGTAAGTTCTGAGTCATACTTCCTCGGCAGGCGCATATTCATGCATTAAACCTAATGGCACCTGCTGTCTTCGGCGTTCATATCTGTATCAATTTATCATCTGATCTCTCAAAAGTCAAGAAAAAATCAGAATCTTGCCGGATTCAGCTTGATTCCGGGGCCCATGGTGGAGCTGATTGCAGCACTGCGGATGTACTGTCCCTTAGCAGCTGCCGGTCTTGCCTTGATGATGGCATCCATCAGGGTCTGGAAGTTTTCTGCAAGCTGTTCTTCCGTAAAGGAGGCTTTTCCGATCGGAACATGAACAATGTTGGTCTTGTCAAGACGATACTCGATCTTACCGGCTTTCAGTTCCTGAACAGCCTGGGCAACATCCATGGTAACCGTACCTGCTTTGGGGTTGGGCATCAGACCCTTGGGTCCGAGAATACGTCCCAGACGACCTACAACGCTCATCATGTTCGGTGTAGCAACACACTTGTCAAATTCAAGCCATCCTTCTTTCTGGATTTTGGGAATCAGCTCTTCTGCTCCTACAAAATCTGCACCTGCTGCTGCAGCTTCCTCAGCCTTGTCGCCTTTTGCAAATACAAGAACGCGAACCTTTTTGCCGGTTCCGTGGGGAAGAACAACTGCGCCACGAATCTGCTGGTCTGCATGACGTCCGTCAAGACCCATCTTGAGGTGAGCTTCGATGGTCTCGTCGAACTTTGCGCTGGCTGCCTGTTTAACGATGGAGATAGCCTCCGGCGCATCATATAATGTGGCTTTATCCCTAAGCTTTGCAGCTTCCTGATATCTCTTTCCTTTTTTACCCATGATTCTTTTACCTCCTGTGGTAATATCGGGAGCAACCCTCCCACTTCAAGGATGATATAAATTGTTATTGTCTATAATAATATATCTTTCCGGTGAATAATTTCTCTTATTAGTCTTCTACAACGATACCCATACTGCGGGCTGTACCTGCGATCATGCTCATGGCCGCCTCGATGCTTGCTGCATTGAGGTCAGGCATTTTCGTCTCGGCAATTTCCCTGATCTGATCCTTGGTTACGGTAGCAACCTTTACCTTGTTGGGTTCACCGGATCCGGATTTAATATTTGCAGCCTTCTTCAGTAATACTGCTGCCGGCGGTGTTTTGGTAATAAAACTGAATGTTCTGTCCTGGTATACTGTGATTACAACAGGAATAATGGTGTCACCCATGGGGGCTGTTCTTGCATTAAACTCTTTTGTAAACTGGACAATATTCACGCCGTGCTGTCCCAAAGCCGGTCCTACGGGCGGTGCGGGTGTTGCCTTGCCGGCCGGAATCTGTAACTTAATAAATCCTGTAACTTTCTTTGCCATAATAATTGACCTCCTAATTGTGGTAATTGCGGGAATATCCCTCCCACGCAGACCGTCCCGATGACAGGTCTACACTTTTTTTACATCCGTAAATCCTATCTCGACGGATGTCTCTCTTCCGAACATCTCCACGACGATCGTCACAGTCTTCCTGTTCATATTGACCTCGCGGACGACACTCTCTCTTCCTTCCCAGGCTCCAGATACAACCTGAATGAGATCACCGGGCTCGACATCGATGCTTACAACCTCTTCAACAGGTTCTCCGATTCCCAGATTGCGAACTTCCGCTTCCGATAAAGGAATCGGCTCGGATCCCGGACCTACAAACCCTGTCACTCCTCTGGTATTGCGGACAACAAACCATGTGTCGTCATTCATGACCATGTTGACAAGGACATATCCCGGAAACATTTTTTTGGAGACCGTCTTCTGAACCCCGTTCTTTACTTCCACCACATCCTGCAGAGGAACCCGGACTTCAAAGATCTGATCCTGCATATGGCGATTCTCAATCGTCTTTTCAATGTTTACTTTTACTTTGTTCTCATAGCCTGAGTAGGTATGGACTACATACCAGTTCACATCTGACATAAATCCACCTTATCCTCTCTGTTAAACCAGAAAGTGAATACCATACTGAATAACCATATCCAGCATTGCAATAATAACGCCAAGAAGGATGGAAACAACGGTAACCGTCACGGTTTCCCGCTTAAGAGTTTCTCTGTCGGGCCAGCTGATTTTCTTATATTCAGCAACCAGTCCACGGTACCACTGTCCGATGCTTTTCTTCTCTGATTTGCCGCTCATCTGTTCACCCCTTATGTTGCTTTCCTACTTGGTTTCTTTGTGAACCGTGTGTTTTCTGCAGAACTTACAATACTTACTCGTCTCAAGACGTTCCGGATGATTTTTCTTTTCCTTCATCGTATTGTAGTTACGCCGCTTGCATTCTGTACAGGCCAATGTAATTCTTACACGCACTACTTCTCACCTCCATATCATAATATCTCGGTCCTTCTTCTTCCCTTCGCCCCATGAAAACCCGGTCGTCAGGCCGGCATTTGACATGAAAGCCAAAAATAAGGCAAAAAAAAAGACCTGTCCATCGTCAACTTAATATAGCATAAGGAAAATCGTTCGTCAACAAATTTCTCAGGAGGGCAGAAAAAACTTTTCTTCTATATAAATATGTAATTGGTCAGAAACGGCAATCCCTGCACTGATTATAATTTATCGAAGGGGATTTTTTAGTCAAGGGTAAATTTTTGATGAGGATTAGTTATCCACATTTTCCACAATATCATGTGGATAAAGTGGAAAAACAAGGGACGGGGTATCATACCCCTCTAAAAATGCGGGGAACGGGGTGGGAAGCCTTTTATGGCCATTGTGGATAAGAGCCCATTCATGGGAAGGTTATCCACTTTTCTGTAAACTGCATAATAATTTAGTATTTTTCAGAAAAATTGCTATAGAAATTCTGACGAAAAATTACACGTTTTTAGTATTGACAAAAACATATGTTCGGTATATTATGTTATATGTACGCACATGATGTAGGGGTCACTTTGCCCTCATCTACAAAATGTTGTGCTTTGATATAGAACAAACTGTTAAGTGAAAGGATTCATTCCATTATGGAAAGACTGATTCAAAAAAGAAACGGTGATCTGGTTCCATTTGATCCTATGAAGATCATGAATGCCATCCATATGGCAAGCCAGGCAGTCGAAGACAATATGACTCCTGCCGACTACACCTACCTGACCCAGAAGGTCTGCGACATGGTGGCAGATGTGGAAGTTCCCACAGTGGAACAGATTCAGGACTGCGTGGAAGAGACTCTGATCCGATATGATTTTGCCTCCACGGCCAAGGCATACATTCTTTACCGTGCAGAACATTCCAAGATCAGGGATTCCGAAGCCTACCTGATGGATATCTACCACAGGCTGACTTATTCCTCCGCTGAAGCTGAGAACATCAAGAGGGAGAACGCCAACATCGACGGAGATACAGCCATGGGAACCATGCTTAAGTACGGTTCCGAAGGGTCAAAGTATTTTATCGTGAACCATGTGCTCCCGGCAGATATCGCATCAGCACATGCCAATGGAGATATCCATATTCACGATATGGATTTTTACATGCTGACGGAGACCTGCTGTCAGATTGATCTTGGCAAGCTTTTTGCCGGCGGATTCTCCACGGGACACGGATATGTACGTGAGCCCCAGTCCATACAGACCTATTCCGCCCTGGCCTGCATCGCCATTCAGGCCAATCAGAATGAAATGCACGGCGGACAGAGCCTGCCCAACTTTGATTATGCCATGGCCGGGGGCGTTATCAAGACTTATAACAAAGAATATTACCATGCGGTGGAAGCCTATGCCCAGGCTGCCCTTGAATATGAGCCTGACCAGGCCAGGGCCCTGACTAAGGTTATACGGGCAGCTATTCCCGATCCAATCCGTCTGGAAAAGGAAGATGTCTTTCTTGAAGACCTTATCCGGGTCCTTGACGGCAATCTTGACCAGGACGTGATCCGCAAGATGCATACCTTCAGTACCCGCCAGGCTCTGGAAAGCACCACACTCCAGACCAGACAGGCCATGCAGGCGCTGATTCATAATCTGAATACCATGCACTCAAGAGCCGGTGCCCAGG
Organism: uncultured Lachnospiraceae bacterium; assembly: GCA_902795715.1. Next base: position 4,906 of record CADBME010000304.1, read on the forward strand.
TTCCCTTCTCTTCCATCAATTACGGAACAGATACTTCTCCGGAAGGAAGACTGGTAACCCGCACTCTTCTGGAAGCAACCATGGACGGGCTGGGAGCCGGGGAAACTCCCATATTCCCGGTTCAGATTTTCAAGGTAAAGGAAGGAATCAATTTTAATCCGGGTGAACCCAATTATGATCTCTTCCAGCAGGCAATCGCAACTTCAGCCAAGAGGCTCTTCCCTAATTTCAGCTTTATCGATGCCCCCTTTAATCTTCCTTATTATAAGGAAGGAGATCCCAATACAGAGGTCGCCTACATGGGCTGCCGTACCAGAGTCCTGGGCAATCATTATGATCCCAGCCGGGAGGTCACTTTTGGCCGGGGCAATCTTAGCTTTTCATCGATCAACCTGCCCCGTATCGGAATTGAAGCCAAGGGAGATATCGATTCCTTCTACAGGAAACTGGACGACATGATCGATCTTGTTATCCGTCAGCTCCTTCACCGCTTTAAGATCCAGTCAGGAAAGAAGGTCAGAAATTACCCCTTCCTGATGGCTCAGGGTATCTGGATTGATTCGGAGAAGCTTGACCTTGATGACACCATCGGTGAAGTTCTGAAGCATGGCACCTTGAGCATAGGCTTTATCGGGCTTGCCGAAACTCTGGTCGCCCTCACCGGAAAGCATCATGGAGAAAGCGAGGAATCCCAGAAACTGGGTCTCGAGATTATCTCCCATATGAGGAAAAAGCTTGACCGGGAGTCTGAGGAGACCGGCCTGAATTTCACATTGCTGGCAACCCCCGCTGAGGGACTGAGCGGCCGTTTTGTAAGAATGGACCGGAAAAAGTACGGAGAGATCCCTGGAGTAACCGATCGGGAATACTATACCAACTCCTTCCA
>CADBME010000305.1 GCA_902795715.1 uncultured Lachnospiraceae bacterium
AGGACCGTGATTTGGGCCTTTTGCAACACAAATCATCTCTTCAACTTCTTTTGTAAATTGCATACGACACACTTCCTCCTGTTGATTTGAATTAATCAATAAATTGCTTGTTTCATTTTACCATAATCAAGGGCCTGTTCGCAACCGTTTTGTGCATGTGCAACAAGACTGTTTTCTCTTTTCATGTTCTTGGCGATGGCCGGCTTGCTCTAATCAGGGAAAGGTAGTATGATAGAAAAAAATGTGCCATATAGACCAGAAAGGATGAGGATAATACGATGAAAAGAGCATTCATAACCATCACCATGATCATTGGTATAACTGTCATGATTACTGCATGTAAAGGAAGTAAGCCACAGACGGCAAAGATCAAGCTGCCATCGAATCCGACAACGGGATATGAGTGGCAGGCTGAACAGGATAAAGAGCTTTTTGAGATTAATTCAGAATATGTCGAAAAAGAGACAGACGAAGAAGCTGTCGGAGTGGGCGGAACACAGATTTTCACATTGAAACCTAAAGAAAAAGGGCTGACCAAGATTACCTTTACGTACTCCCAGCCCTGGGAACCGAGTGAGGATGATGACAGGCTGTCTTATGAATTGAAAGTAACTGATTCAAAGCAGATTAAAGTAATGTCCGTAACCGGAGGAGTAAGCGGTACGATTGATGAGGTGCCGGAGCTGCCAGAGATGGAGATAGAGTAGAGCGAGACGTAAATCAGAAGGAGGCATAATATTATGAGTTGTTTTACTCTTAGCGACGGGGAGCAACTGTATTATGAGGACAAAGGAGACGGCCCGGATACCCTGATCATGATGCACGGGTGGACAAGTACTCATGAAATCTATCTAAAGCCGATGGAAAGCCTGCAAAAAAAGGCCAGATGCATTATCTATGATTACCGGGGACACGGAAAAAGCAAAGAAGCCAACAGCGGAAATCCAACGATGGAAACACTGACCGGCGACCTGCATGAAATCATACAGGGACTTCAGCTTTCCAATGTCACGCTTCTTGGATGGTCCATGGGAGCCGGTGTCATATTCAACTATGTCAGGATCTATGGATGCGACAGCCTGAAACAGATTATTCTTTGCGACATGACACCGAAACAGCTCAATGATGAGGAATGGAAACTGGGGCTCTATCAGGGCAGATATACGAAGGAAGACATGGAGGCAGATGCGAATAAGGATTTTTACTCCCTGTATAAGGAATTTGCCATTGGAGCCATACCAAAGCTGAAAAAAATACCCGCATTTCTTCTTAAGAAACCTCTGAAAAGAAGATTGGCAAACTGTGATGAATCCGTACTGAAAAGTCTGGCGCAGTCCATGAAAATCCAGGATAACCGTTCGACAGTAGGACAGATCGCTGTTCCGGTTACTTATTTTTATGCGGATCCCGGTTCGCTGTTTTCACCGGATCTTGCAGACTGGTACAAAGAACATATTGTGACACCGTACAGAGCTGTGATGTTCCCGAAAAGCACACATATGCTGGTCAGTGACTACCCTGAGAAGTTTACAGAAGAAGTCAGCAAAGTACTTCATCAGATTTGATTGTGACAACCTCTTCTTTGATCAAAGTAAGGTAAAGAGACAAATTTATGAAAAAAATTGCATGGTTTTGTATCCCGGCCCATGGACATACCAATCCGACGCTCGGACTCGTAAAAGAACTGACAGATGCGGGTCATCAGGTTTATTACTTTTCCTTTGAAATGTTCCGGGAAAAGATCGAGCAGGCGGGTGCTGTGTTCATTGGCTGTGATGGATATGATTTTGATATGGAGGATAAAGAGAACGCAGACCGGGTCGGAAAAGACAAGGTGTTCGCCACAGAACTGCTTGTCTCTTCGACGTTGGCATTAGATGAGATGACCACAAGGAAAATCGAAGAGATTAAGCCGGATCTTATCGTCTCCGACTCGGTTGCTTTCTGGGGGAAACTTGTGGCGATGAAACATGGACTCCCCTATGTGTCTTCCACGACGACGTTCGCCTTTAACCGGTATTCAGCGAAGTATATGAAAGAGACTCCGTGGGATATCGCAAAGATGCTGTTTTCCATGCCGAGGATCCAGAAGCAGATCAGACGGCTTCGGGAAAAGGGTTATCCGGTGAAAGGATTGCTTGATATCATACAGAATGACAATGAGACGAATACGATTGTATATACGTCCAGATACTTCCAGCCTTGTGCAGAAACATTTTCTGACCGGTATCATTTTATCGGGCCTTTGGTCCGGCCCGTCACGACATCTTATGAGAAAACAGCTGAAAAAACCATATATATCTCCATGGGGACAGTCAATCAGAACAAAGAATTCTATCGGAACTGTATTCATGTGCTCGGAGAGACAGACTGGCAGGTTATCATCTC
>CADBME010000306.1 GCA_902795715.1 uncultured Lachnospiraceae bacterium
GTCTGGATCTGGCCCAGTACCGGGAGATGGAAGTATTCACCCAGTTCTCCAGCGATCTGGATGATGCGACCAAGAAAAGACTTGTGTACGGACAGGGGCTTATGTATCTGCTTCGACAGACTCAGGGAGCACCTTACTCCCTCTCCCAGCAGGTCATCCTGCTTGTAGCCGGGACGGCACATGTTCTGCAGGACCTGCCTGTTGACCATGTGGTGGAATTCAGGAACCGGCTGCTTGCTCACTTTAAGGTACAGGCTTCCGATCTCTGTGAAAGTATTGATGAAACCGGTATCATGGAAGATGTCGACAAGCAGAGGATTATTGACATATCCAATGCCTTTATGCGGTCCTACAAAAAGGAGCTGGAGGATCAAAAGGCTGCTGCCGCAGAGAAAGCCGCTTTGGAAAATGATGATCCGGACCGGGCTTCCTGAGGGTGTAAAGGCATAGACAGGAAATAGCTGACAGGAAAACCAGTAGAAAAAGGATTCGATTATGGCAAATGTTTCAGATACGAAAAGTCGAATAAACAGTGTTGAAAACACACATAAGATCACTAATGCCATGTATCTGATCTCCTCGACTAAGCTGCAGAAGGCGAAACGGAATCTGAATAAAACCCGGCCTTTTTTCCAGATGATGGAGAATGAGATTAAGCGGATTTTCCAGACAGAAACGGATGTCCGGTCCAGATATTTTTATCCGGAAACAGGACGAAAACCTGCGGAGACCTACGCCTATCTGGTTATCACTGCTGACAAGGGCCTGGCCGGTTCCTACAATTACAATGTGATCAAACAGGCAGCTGTGGAGATGGAAAAACATAAAAAGGTTAAGCTTTATGTGGTAGGAGAATATGGGAGAAGATATTATTACAAGCATCATATCCCCATAGAGCATTCTTTCCTCTACACTGCCCAGAATCCTACCATGCACCGGGCCAGAGAGATTGCTCATATTCTCCTGACGGAGTATGACGCAGGCAGAGTCGATGAGATTCGTGTCATTTACAGTGACATGGAAAATGAGCTGAATTCCACGGTCAAGAAGGTGAATCTGCTGCCATTTGAAAGGAAACCTTTCCTTACACCTGAAAGTGAAAGAAGCGGGACGGACGTTCATTATCAGTTTTATCCGTCAGTAACCGAAGTGATCAATAACATTATCCCGGCCTATATTTCGGGCTTTATCTATGGTGCCCTGGTGGACAGTTTTTCGGCAGAGCAGAATGCACGAATGACTGCCATGGATTCGGCTAATAAGAATGCCCTGGAGATTCTGGGAGATCTCCGGCTCCAGTATAACCGTGTCCGTCAGGCTGCAATCACCAATGAAATCACAGAGATTTCTGCCGGCGCCAAAGCCCAGAAAAATGCTCGCAAGGGAGGCAGATAAGCCATGAATACAGGAACAATAATCCAGGTCTCCGGACCTGTTATCGATGTACAGTTTCAAAAAGGACAGCTTCCCCGGATACGGGAGGCCCTGACAGTGGAGCTTGAAGGAAAGAAACGGACCATGGAAGTTTCCCAGCATTTGGGACATTCTGTCGCGCGTTGCATTATCCTGGCCCAGAGTGACGGATTGCACCGGGGAATGAAGGTGACTTCTACCGGGGACAACATCCGTATACCGGTGGGGGAGATAACCATCGGCCGTATGTTTAATGTATTAGGAGAGACCATTGACGGAGGGGCGCCTCTTCCGGAAGATGTGGAGAAGTGGAAGATTTACCGCAAGGCTCCCTCTTTCGCAGACCAGAATATCGAAGTAGAAATTTTGGAGACGGGAATTAAGGTCATCGATCTTCTTGAGCCCTATGCCAGAGGAGGAAAGATCGGTCTGTTTGGCGGAGCCGGTGTAGGAAAAACCGTATTGATCCAGGAGCTTATCCACAACGTAGCCATGGAGCATAACGGCTACTCCATATTTACCGGAGTCGGAGAACGAAGCCGTGAGGGAAATGACCTCTGGAATGAGATGAAGGAAAGTGGCACCATCGACAAAACCGCCATGGTATTCGGGCAGATGAATGAATCTCCCGGTGTACGTATGAAGGTTGCCCTGACGGGTCTGACCATGGCTGAATACTTCCGTGATGTGGAAAAACGGAATGTCCTTCTTTTTATCGATAATATTTTCCGTTTTGTCCAGGCCGGTTCTGAGGTGTCAACCTTACTTGGGCATATGCCTTCTGCCGCAGGTTATCAGCCGACACTGGCCCAGGAGATGGGTTCTCTCCAGGAGAGGATAACTTCAACCCAGGAGGGATCGGTTACATCTGTTCAGGCGGTTTATGTTCCGGCCGATGATCTGACTGACCCGGCACCGTCCACTACATTTACCCATCTGGATGCAACTACAGTCCTTTCACGAACTATTGCAGAGCAGGGTATTTATCCTGCGGTAGATCCTCTTGGATCCACTTCCAGAATTCTGGAACCCGATGTAGTGGGTGAGGAACACTATCAGACAGCGCGTGGCGTCCAGGAATGCCTGCAAAAGTATAATGAACTTCAGGATATCATCGCTATTCTCGGTATCGAAGAACTCTCGGATGAAGACAGGAATATCGTGTCCAGAGCAAGGCGAATCATCCGTTTCCTGTCTCAGCCCATGTTCGTGGCAGAGAAGTTCACAGGAATCGAAGGCCGTTACGTTCCCCTCAAGGAGACCATCAAAGGTTTCAAGGGTATTTTGAAGGGAGATTACGATGACCTGCCTGAAGAGGCATTCTACAATGTAGGAACCATAGAGGAAGCGGTTATTAAAGCCAAGAATCTTAACGATTAGGAAATCTCCAGGGAAATGAGCTGATAATGGCTTTTGTGTCTATAATCATGTGACAGGAAAGGAGATCCGGAGGTGCTTATGAATACATTTTCATTACGAATCTATGAGGCGGATGACACCTTCCTGATCGGGGAAGCCGAGCTGGTCATTGTCCCTACTCTCGATGGGGAATACGGTGTGATGGCAAATCATGAAAACATGGTTGTTGCCATTATGCCGGGTGAACTTAAATACCGGCTGGCCGGCCAGGAATTAAAGTATGCCTTTGTTGCCAGCGGCATGATGCGTATTGAGGACAATGATGTTCTGATACTGACAGAAGCAGCGGAACATCCGGAAGAAATCGATATGGTTCGCGTCCTCCGAAAGGAAGCTGAAGCTAAAGAAGCCCTCCTGCAGAAGAAGAGCATCAAGGACTACTACCTTGCACAGGCGACTCTGATCCGGTCCATTAACCGGATGCGGGTTAAGAATAATGCAAGCCGCTAGGCAATCACATATCAGTTTAATAATATAAATCTCAAAAGCCATCCTTTGCTCTTAATTGCGGGGATGGTTTTTCCTTCCTCTTGAATTCGTCATGCTCACATTATATAATATAATAGCAGGGCCGATTTTTGTGAGAAGCTTGCATAATCGGTGCCGGCTTTTACTAAAAAAGTATTTTCTTTACCCTGACAAGTCCTCTTTACAGGGTGAGGAGAGTTTAGTTCTATCAAAAATTACACAAACAGACAGGGGGATTATGGCATGATGAGAATCGGAAAGAATACGAATTGTTTGAATCACCGGAAAGGATTTGCGGTGATTGCTTTGATTATTGCGGCAGCTTTTATGCTTACACCCGCTTTGGGTCCCGTAAAGGCAGCAAGCCGGGGTGAGATTTCTCTGCCCGGAAGCCGGCGGATTTTGGGGAAATATACTCCCGCTGATGACAATTGGGAGAATTCCATGGACCTCTTTTCCGGCTATGTCGACCGGGAAATGCAGGCTGCCGGCAAGGATGAGGATCAAAAGGGGAAAGATTCTTCAGACCGTCCGGGCAGCATTGGGGCCAAAAAGGATACCGGAATCAGGCTGCTCAAGGGAAACGATAAGATCGTATACCAGACTCTGAAGACCTTTATCGAAGAGACTGCAGCCGGGACCAGGGAATCTACAGTTTATGAAATCGGGTTGGATAAGTTCGAGCTGGAGAATAAGTATTTTACAGCGGCAGACCTGGGCGTAGAGGCTTTGATTGAACAGGGGGAGAACGGACCTGTTTTAACGCAAGAGGCTGAAGAAGCCATGATGGCCAAGCTGGATTTTGATCTGGACAAGGTCATCACGGCTTTGCTGGTGGACTGCCCATATGATCTTTACTGGTATGAAAAAACCCTGTCTACCGGAGCATCGTTCCAGAGTAATTACAGTCTTAAAACCGAGAATAATACCCAATACATTCGTTTTGATGATATGGTGGAAGTCATTTTGTCTTTCCCTGTGGCTAAAGAGTACGCTGTTACGGGAGAAGAATATAAGGTTGACACATCCATCGGCCAGTCCGTCGGGACCGCGGCTGCCAATGCGGCAAATATTGTGTCTCAGTATAAGAGTGTTTCTGACTATAATAAGCTGGACGGTTATCGGGAGGAGATTTGTGACCTGGTTTCCTACCATGAACAGGCCATGGAGGAGGACTGGGATTACGGAAATCCCTGGCAGCTGATCTGGGTCTTTGATGGAGATCCGCAAACCAATGTCGTTTGCGAAGGCTATTCCAAAGCCTTCCAGTATCTGTGTGATCTCAGCCAATTTGAAAATGCCATCTCCTGTATTACCGTTGAGGGAATCATGGAAGTCGGGACTCACCGTGAAAACCATATGTGGAATGTGGTGACAATGGAAAACGGTTCCCGCTATCTGGTCGATGTAACCAACTGCGATGAAGGGACCATCGGGGCGGAACGTCTCCTCTTCCTGGCTGGCGCTTCAAAAGGTTCAGTGACTGGCGGTTTTACCTTCCAATGTGACGACCGGACCATCTCTTATACTTATAACAGTCAAAATGTACTGAATTATTATCCTCAGGAAGATCTGGCCATTTTGTTGGGGGATTCTTACCAGCAAAATGCAAGCCAGGAAGAGGCCGATCAGAAAGCAGCGGATGCTGTGACCGCCCAGCTGAATGCCCTGGATGAGAATTCAAGCAAGGAGGA
>CADBME010000307.1 GCA_902795715.1 uncultured Lachnospiraceae bacterium
CGAACCCTGGACACGCGGATTAAGAGTCCGCTGCTCTACCAGCTGAGCTAAAAGCGCATTTATTGGTGCGTGTTTTTCAACGCAAGAACGATTATATAACAGGCGCTAAAAAAATGCAAGCATTATTTTTGTTTTTTCCGTTTTTTTTCGCTTTCATTCTTCTTTTTCCATTTCCTCCATGACCTCGAGGAGATATTTTGCCGGCCCGTCTTCATCATTGCTGAGTATAATCCGGTCTGCGGCTTCTTTCAATTCCTCCATGGAGTTGGCTACGGCGATGCCGCAGGCTGCGTATTCAATCATAGACCGGTCATTGCCGCTGTCACCGATGGCGATCGTATTTTCCCTGGAGATATTCAGCAATTTTCTGACATGGTCCATTCCTATGTCTTTGTTGCAGTCGGAGGGAAATACTTCCATATTATAGTGGGTCGGGTGAACAACGTTGACCCCGGGAATAGCAGCAATCTCTTTTGCATATCTGAGCAGGTCTTCCTGTTTGGGAAATACGATATGGATCTTGTTTACTTGCATAATCCCTGTTTTTAACATATGTTCCATGGATGGAACCCGGATTACGGTTTCTAAGAGGCTGTCGACAAAGGTCGGGTTTAAGTTGGACTGATAGGCGATTTTTTCGCTGCCTTTTTCCGTGTAGACATCATTTTCACAATACATTTCTATGTAACCGCCATGGTCTTTGACAAGGTGGTAAATCCGATAGGATGTGTCCTGATCTATGATCCACTGTTTGATGATTTCCTCGGTTTGGACTTCTGTTATGACGCTGGCATTTCCCCCCAGGAAATAGCGTGTACCCTCGATATCTTTTATGGCGTCATAGGCCGCCCGAAAACTCCTGCCGGAAGTGGGCAGGAATTCTATGCCTTTTTTAATGGCCTTGCGAAGGACTTCTTTTGAGAATTCCGAGACGATGGAGTCGCCCCGCATAAGGGTTCCGTCCAGGTCGATGGCGCATAGTTTTACCGGCCTTGCCTGCTCGGGCTCGGATTTTTCCCGGCTTTTATCTGCAGGTTCTGCCATGTTTTTTCTTTTGTCTGAAGGTTTCTTATCCATACTCTTACTCTCTCCATTCTTATCCGATCTTTTTTCTCCCGGCCTGATTTTCATCATACATATAGGATTTCCCCTTTTTACAAACTTTGCCTCATATTCTGTCATGACATTTCCCTGAACATAGTCACTGTGGTGGAGGTCTCTGGTCAGTTCTTCGATGATCCACCCGGCTTCCAGAACCGATTCTTCCGAAAAGTCAAAGAGGTTCCTGTTATCCGTCTTAAAAACAACCTTACCCCGGGGTGCTAAAATATGTTCATATCTTTTCAGGAATTGTGCAGATGTCAACCGCCTTTTTACATGTCTTTCCTTGGGCCAGGGATCAGAAAAATTCAGATATATTCTGTCCACTTCTCCCTGGGCAAATACATCTTGGATATGTTCGGCATCCATTCTGAGAAAATGCAGGTTATCTCTGGAATCATCATTGGTCTTCTCCAAAGCCCGGACCAGGACGCTGGAGAATTTCTCAATCCCGATATAATGTATTTCCGGATTTATTTTGGAGAGGTCCATCAGGAAACGTCCTTTTCCCATGCCAATCTCGATATGGAGCGGTTTTCCGTCAGTAATCTTTTCCTTCCAGCAGCCTCTGTATTCTTCCGGATTCTTTATAACATAGTCATTCCTTGCAATTTCTTCTCTGGAACCTCTGACATTTCTCAGTCTCATAAGGGTTTCCTTTCTGGTTCAGTGATTATGGAACTTGTCACTATTTAACATGATTCTTTATGAGATTACTTAGGCAGACAATGAATAGTAATATTCTCTTAACTCTTTTGTTCTTGCGAATCATGAGGACTTATTATAGAATAATCAAGTATGTCCCTTCAGATTTACCTGTTCTGATGGGGTAATTTATTATAATACAGTTTTATGTTAATGAAAAGAGATTTAAACAGGAATCATTTATGTTTGTTTTTGCAAAGGAAGGTATCACATGAAAAAATTTATCGCACTCATTCTGGCATTGATACTGACTCTTGGCCTGACAGTACCGGGACCGGTTCAGTCCCTGGCCGCCTCCGCCAATACTTCTTCCGACCAGAAGAACACGGAGATTACAAAAGAGTCTGATGAAAAAAGCACAACGGCTGCGGACAAGCCGGAGCAGGAATCTGCCTCCGCTTCCGATGACACATCGGCATCCCATGGAGCGCAGCCGATAGCGGTCTATGAAAATATGGCTTCGGATGATAATCCCATCGGTGACAACGGTGCATATTACAAGGTGGATGGGATCTCGGGGTCTCCTGACATCACTGCGGAATCCGCCGTAGTCATTGATGCGACAACGGGCTATACCCTTTATTCCAAAAAGGGGGATGAGAAGAGATACCCTGCCAGCATAACCAAAGTTATGACCGCCCTGATTGCTATCGAAAACTGTGATATGGATGAAATGGTTTCCTACACCAACAAAATCCTCAACACAGTGGAACCGGGCAGCAGTTCTGCCGGAATCGGTGCCGGTGCTGAGCTGACCATGGAGCAATCTCTTTACGCCCTGATGCTGGTTTCTGCCAACGAGGCCGGGGCTGCCATCGCATGCCATATCTCCGGCTCCGATGAGAAGTTTGCCAAGCTGATGACAAAGCGTGCCAAGGAACTTGGCTGTACCAAAACAACCTTTAAAAACCCCCACGGCCTTCCCAATGAAAAGCATGTGACTACGGGCCACGATATGGCCCTGATTCTGAAAAAGGCCCTGGAGTATGAGGAGTTCCGGACCATCTCAGGAACCTTGTCCTATACCATAAAGTCGGATACTCTTCCGGCTCCCATCGAGCTTTACAACCATGCCCGGATTCTCCAGGAGAATTCCGAATATTACTATAAAAATGCAAAGGGCGCCAAAACCGGTTTTACCCGCGCAGCGCTGAATACCCTGGTTACCTGGGCCAGCAAGGATAAGACCGAACTGATCTGTGTTATTTTAAGAGATTATGGTGCTGACCGGAGTTATATCGATACCCGGAATCTTTTCAGGTGGGGATATGACCAGGTAAAAACCATCCGTCCTGCCAAAGATTTTGATCTGGAAGGCTGGGTAAGTGAAAATAAAGACCAGGTCAGCAAAGAGCTCCGGCAGGGAATAAGAACCCTGAAATATTCTTTCTATAAAAAGTATCCTATTCTGGTCAAGAAGAAGTTTGATACAAAAAATGTCGTCTGTCGTTTTGAGGAGAAAATTGATAAAGAAAAGGGTGAGCTTGGAACCATCAACATCTATAATGGCGATGACCTGATGGGGTCTATGAAGGTTACCTACGACACCGGCTCTGTGGAAGGGCGGTCTTTCAACAATTTAGGAAACGATGATGACATGAGTACGGCTCATGTTGATAAAGGGAAAGTGACTCCTAATCTCTTTCTGATCATACTCGGCATATTCCTGGCCATTTTACTCATTGTCTTTATCATCATCCAGTGGAGGCGCAGCCGGAAAGCTGAGCTGCGCAGAAAGCAGCGAATTCTTCAGCGCAGGGAAAATCGTATCAGCAGAACGCGAGGTCCTTGGCCGGAAGAGAAAAACTAAGAAAATATTAAACCCGGAAGTCTTTATCTGCATAAAGATTTCCGGGTCTTCTTTTCTAAAAACAGGGTGTCGGCAGCTGTGATATGCTCCCTTCACTATGCCGTCAAGGACTTTTTTTATTTTTTGGGAATCAGCTTTGCTGCTCCGCCCATATAGGGACGGAGAACTTCAGGAATATTGACAGTTCCGTCTTCGTTCAGGTTATTTTCCAGGAAAGCAATCAGCATACGGGGTGGTGCGACCACAGTATTATTCAGTGTATGTGCATAATGCTTGCCTTTTTCGCCGACAACACGAATCATCAATCTTCTTGCCTGGGCATCGCCAAGGTTGGAACAGCTTCCCACTTCAAAGTATTTCTTCTGGCGTGGTGACCATGCTTCCACATCGACAGATTTCACTTTAAGATCTGCAAGATCTCCGGAACAGCATTCCAGTGTCCTTACCGGAATATCAAGGGAACGGAAGAGGTCAACCGTATTCTGCCAGAGCTTATCATACCACATGGGGCTCTCTTCAGGCTCACAGACTACGATCATCTCCTGCTTCTCAAACTGATGGATCCGGTAAACACCCCTCTCCTCGATACCGTGGGCTCCTTTTTCCTTGCGGAAACAGGGAGAATAGGATGTCAAGGTCTTGGGAAGTTCCGTCTCCGGAATCACGGAATCGATAAACTTGCCGATCATAGAATGCTCACTGGTACCGATCAGGTAGAGGTCTTCTCCCTCAATCTTGTACATCATGGCATCCATTTCGGCAAAGCTCATAACTCCGGAAACTACATCGCTGCGGATCATGAAAGGAGGCACACAGTAGGTAAAGCCTCTGTCGATCATGAAGTCTCTTGCATAGGAAATTACAGCGGAGTGAAGACG
>CADBME010000308.1 GCA_902795715.1 uncultured Lachnospiraceae bacterium
ACTCCTTAAATCTGATATTTGTGCCGCGTCCACAGGCCGTAGAAAATACAATGTCCGGGCAGGCACCGCTGCCCGGACTAAATGTGTGCCAGGTTAAATTTACGACCCTGAACTACGCATAACAACAGGTTTTATTATAGCAGGATTCTCGCATTTTTCAACACCTTTTCTTTCAAAAATAGGCAACTTTCTTTTTGACAAGTATTATTTCTATCAATAGAAACACGAAATAAGCACTTCCAACCTATATCAAAAGTGCTTATTTTGATGTACTTTTTTATTTGTCCATATTTAAAACTATTACAATATTTATTCAGATTGATCCTCAGTTTTCTGAGTTACCATGAGTTTAGAAATATACTGTTTCAGCAACAGAATGCGGTCCTCTTTATCAATCCCTTCATCATTCTGTTGAATATGTATGGTTTCAATAACTGTTTCCCCTTCATTGTATCGAAGGAGATATTCGCTGTTCTGACATACAATATGTCTATCACCGTAAACGAGCCTTTGGCCCATAGAATCTCGGGATAGATGTTCCTCATCCGCTTCCTTCAGGTATGGCATATATGTGTTTGAGGACCACTGAGATTTGGTCTGCATAACGGAGAACATATATGGTTTTTCAACCTTGTCATTGTTACTGTATTTTCCATAACTTCCAGGTCGGAAAGAGCTATACTTAACATAGTAATACCGCCAAGGGAATATCCCATTATTTTCACAGGCAGAAATGAAATCCGCTACAATTTGGGAAAGAAAATCATTAGTAAACGATTCAGATTTCGATAAAAGATCCAGCAAGATGGTACTTGTATTATCAAATCCTAGATTGGCACTTTTATGGAACAACGCGTTCCAAGCTATCTGCATTGACTTTGAAGCAAATTGATAACGCCATTTGTTTCTTTCTTGTTGACTATAGTTTCCGATAGTCATCATGGCGCAGTCAATCAAATCCAGATTGCAGGCGAAAAGAGACTCAAAGCGATCAGCATAGTCAACATGGTCAAGTCCAATGATACTAATCTGTCCTTTGAGGTTTGGATGGTCTTCTAAAGCAAACACAAGTGGAGCCTTTTCAGGATGCTCTTCCAGGAAAATTTTCTTTTCTTTTTCCTCAACAATTTGGTTCACATTAAAGTTGTTTTCTAAAGTATCATCAATGTTACCTTTTATCATAACAGAATCCACCTGTTGAAGTATAGCAGGAATACGGTTACGGTCAATTCTGTCACTAACCTCATCTTCCGAATTCTGAATCAGATTATTAATACAGCGAAGTCTCCTTATAAAATCCTTTTCTGTGATTTCTTTTCTATGCCGGAGATAGCTTGTCACTGCATAAAGCAGCACTATGCGATTTAAAGGGAATCTTCTTTGTCTGCCACTCATATCTGCATACGCATGAAGGCAGTCTTCGAAAATATCTATCTTGTTAGCAGAATCTATAACAATTTTACCATCCTCGTGAACGTGCGTCATAAAGGATTCGAGGAAAGCCGTGGGACTGTCATATCCATCGATGTTACACCAACAATCAAAATAGGACTCCATCGTTTCGACGTTGCGCAGAACTTGTTCTCTATCTCCAGTAAAATACTCTGCCAACATATCGAATTCGTCAGCACATTTCCCTTGTGGAGATTCGCCACGTTGATAACAAAGTATATCGCAGATAAAACTAAAGTACTTTAAAAACTCATCGTCCGTGACAACATCTTCTTCGTTACCACTACCAGAATCACGATATCGCCAAAGCATATCGGTCCAATCGCGATCTATTTTATGTATTATTCGTTCGGTCGTTGCTTTATCTATCACCTGAATGCATCGCTCAAGTTCAGCCTTAAAATGTTCAAAACGGGTCAGCGGCTTACCGCGAGAATTCATTTTTATATACAGTTCATCTGTCAATCCCATATCTTTTATGGGAAGGAAATAAAAAGTTATAGCTCCGCTTTTGAGCCTGTCCCATAGGTTATCGACTGTTTTAAACTTGTCATCAATGGCATCAAGCATGACTAGCATGGAACTTATGGTAGAATCTTTCTGCCAATCTAGAGGGAACCATGCCTGGTCAATAATCTCCTCTGACAATTTTCCCTTAAAAGACGGATAATAACTCATCAACTCTTTGCAAAAATACCTTGCGCTGTATCGAGTCTCATATCCAAAATTGGAGAGAAATACTGCCTCCTCCGCAGAGACATTCTCCTTTCGAGCTGCATACCAGTGTAGGAGAAACAATGTAGTTAGTCTTTGTTGACCGTCCAGCGGTGTCATAACGCCATTCATATCTATATCACCATAAACAAAATCAAGTGTAATTGGCTCTTTGACAATCGCATTATAGAGGGAATCGAGAAACCTATTTCTGATACGGTTGATATCTGGGTCAAGTCTTCCTTGAGCATAATCCCGCTGGATGATGGGAATGATAATTTTCTTAATGTTGACAGCTTCCTGTCCATCCGTAAAGACAGTTTCAAAAATATCCATAAAGGAATGAAGTGTCGTATTCATTTTG
Organism: uncultured Lachnospiraceae bacterium; assembly: GCA_902795715.1. The sequence continues at coordinate 2,531 of CADBME010000308.1, forward strand.
TCTCCTCCACCATTGCAATGGGTTCCGAGAGATATGCCGCCAGCACCTTATTGATTGCTTGGACATAGGCAATCCTGTCTGCCTGTCCCCAGAAGTGAAGCTGGCTGTTTTCCGAAGGTGTATAATATTTCAAAAAGACCATCTTTGTACAGAATGGAATGTATTGGCCTTCTTTATCCATATTCACTATCAAATTACGCTTAACATCAAACGTGGAATTGTTCAGCGCTGCATTATCATCAGACCTGAGTAAAGCAAGGTTACTGATTGAATGTAGGTATTCAGCATTTCCCTGAACAGAGAGCAGCTCCACGACTTTTTGTTGCAAGGTATCAAATTCGGTACGTTCCAACTTGGGCTTGTCAATAGCAGCCTGCATCGCAGTTGTCAGTTCCATGTCATCGGTGACGGCAAGAACAGAAGGTATGTGCAATGTGAGCCATTCTTTCCACATCTCCTGCGTACGAAGCCCTTCTGACTGCTGAGCGTGTATATGTTCCAATGACCAGGAAACTTCACCCTTGTGATTAAATTTAAATTTATCAAACGGAAACCATTGGGTATGTTCACCATTTTGTCGGACGGTCTCAATATTAAACAATAGTAAAAGCGTACGAATACGCTTGTACTCCAAAGGCTTCTCGTAGCTTAAGTCTGCATAGTTATTTTTGATAGCGATGCTCTGTCGTATATATGAATCCAATGACGCCCGGAATTCCTTCTTAGTCTTCCCCAAAGATATTTTAAAAATATCTTGGAGCGTTTTCTCTTCAGACGCGATAAGATAACCTATCTTATGATAAAGCTCATGATTTTCATACCAATCCTTTAAAATCAAGAAGGTCTGCTGAATTTTACGCCATAAATCATCGAGAGATATAGTCTTACTTATATCATCAATTTTGAAAAAAGTATAATACTTCTCCCGATTATCTGAAGGACGCATAGAAATCAGGTCAAGAATCAAATCAATCCTAGTCTGATAATATCGGGCATCGATTTGATTGGTGAGGAAATACCAGAGAGAGTCATTATGGAGTTCCTTCTCCATATTGTCCCATTGAAGAGAAATCTCTTCCTGCTTGTTTCGGTCTATACCACCTATATTATTACTACTTAAAAACATAGCTTTGACCAATTCAGCACTAGTCAGTGGTATTTTACCAATATTCAGTCGAGTAAAGAGGGAGATAGCATCCTCGTTCTCGCCAACTTCGTACCATATAATCTTAACGTTTTCCTTGAAGTACTCAAAGATATGGAGTACGCGAATCTGCATATCCTCTTCAAACCATTTTTGGATGGTTTCATAAGCGTTTGCGATAAACCAAAAGTCGATGTTTTCCTCCCGCCGCGATACATCAATGATTCGCAGGAATTCAGAGGAATTTTCTCTGGTCTGATATTCTAGGCTGAAAGCAGGCTCACCGAAAAAGGGATTCACATTCTTCATGTACCGATAAATCAAGTATAATGTAGTCAGACGCTGTTGGCCATCTATCAGTTCATAGGAGTTGCCATTGTTCCGGACTACGACCGGTTGCAGACAATAGTTCTTCTTACCGTTTGAATACACATCGTTCAAAAGCCGGAGCACTTCATCAGCGCCCCACCGATATCCTCGTTGATAAGACGGAACGTAAAATGTACCATTGATATCACTTACAAGCTTGGTCTCCAAAAGAATTTGATTATTTTTCATTCTTTTATACATTCCTCCAGCAGTATCTTTCCAAAGAACATCTAATATACCATTAGCATTATACCATACTAATGCTAATTAGTGGTCTACAACAATAAACTTCACGCTCTGCAATCCACAAGTGATCATATAATCGACAA